>JALZNL010000279.1 GCA_030857715.1 Actinomycetota bacterium
GCTTCCACCGAAAACGCGGGGTGATGTTTCGACGCCCATAGTACGCGGTGATCGGGCACGTGTTTCGGGCAGATACGTTAGGATGCTGCAAAGGCGCAAGGCAACCTGAGCGTCTGGCAGGCTCACCTACCGAGGAGGGGTAGAGCGATGGACGGCAAGCAGTACGTGATGGCGGTCGGCTCCGACGACGCGGGGGTGAACCTCAAGAATTTTATAAGGGACCAGTTGAAGGGCGACCCTCGTGTGAGTGAGGTCCTCGATTTCGGCGTCGCCGACGCGGACGACAAGACCGAGTACCCGATCATCTGCATCAAGGCCGCCGAGGCGGTAGCCCGGGGCGAAGCGGACCGGGCGGTTCTCTTCGGCGGCACGGGCCTGGGCGAGGCCATCTCCGCCAACAAGGTGCAAGGCATCCGCGCCATCGTCGCCCATGACCCCTATTCCATCGAGAGGTCCATACTGTCCAACAACTGTCAAGTGCTGTGCCTGGGCGAGCGGGTCATAGCGCCCGAGCTCGCGGACCGCATCGTGCGGCAGTGGCTCGGGTACGAGTTCGACCCGTCGTCCCCGTCCGCCCATAAGGTGAGCCTCATAACGGATTACGAAGAGAGCGGCCACCTTTAGACGCAGCCCGAGAAGCGTTCGGGAACCCGCCAACGGGTATCTGGACACTAGCTCCTCAGGTTCGCCTCCGCGACCGTGCCGGCCAGGAAAACCCCGGCCAGTACTGTTTTCTATCTGGTCGACGTCTGGCCCAGGGACTTTGTGGCATCCAAGCCATCGTCCCCTGGCAGACCGCGCTCCCGGCCTGGGAGGCGGCACGTTGTTCGCCGCCCAGAACTCCAGCCGCCTCCTCGCCGTGCGTCTCCGTCCACAAAAGGGGCGTTGAGCAGACCCGCGCGCCGGCCGCTCGTGACGTAACATTCATACATTTGACACGAATTTTGTTACCGGCTACGCTTCAGCCAAGGTTAGGAGGGGAGTTCAGGTGGCGTTAAATCCGGGCGTGCGTCGTTTCGTTGGCGGTCTTCGGCTTCTCGCGATCCGAAGACCCGATGCCCTTCCCTGGCGTCCAGCGCATGCGGCCGCCGTCGCGCCCTATGTGGCGTGTCCCACGTGAGCTCCATGCCGGAGGGGGCGACGTGCCCCACCTATTACCGGGCTGAGAAGCGAGCCCGCGCTGGCCACGCGGAACCGGACTACATCGGGCGGATGATGCAAGGGTAGAGTCTAACGAACAGGTTCGTCGAGGCGCGGTAGCGTGAACGAATCCGTTCCACGAGAGGAGCATCGGCACCAGTGGGCGTTGGATCTATCACGAAGTGGCCAGCGGAGGTACGAAGATGAGAAAGACCGTCGCCGACCCCCCGAAGCCTTGAAGACGCCCGAGAAGCTCTACGAAGGCTACCTGTTCGACCTGGACGGCACGATCTACCTCGGCGACGAGCTGCTGCCCGGGGCGAAGAGGCTTGTCCTCAAGCTGCGCGAGCTCGAAAAGCGAGTCATCTTCCTTACCAACAACCCGACCAGGAACCCAGGGATGTACGCCGAGAAGCTGACGAGGCTGGGCCTGAAGACGCCGCCCGAGGAGGTGGTAAACACCGTCGTCACTATGACCGGGTGGCTCCTTCAAAATCACCCAGAAGCCGTCGTCTTCCCTATAAGCGAAGAGCCGCTCAAGAACTCGCTGCGGGAGGCTGGCATAAAGATGTCCGAGGACCCCGAGGAGATAGACATAGTCATAGCCTCCTACGACCGCGGCTTCGACTACCGCAAGCTCCAGATCGCCTTCGACGCCATCTGGTTCCACAAGAGGGCGAAGCTCGTGACGACGAACCCGGACCGGTACTGCCCGCTTCCCGGTGGGCGCGGCGAGCCCGACGCGGCGGCGATAGTCGGGGCGATAGAGGGGTGTACTGGTACGAAATGCGAGGTAAACGTCGGCAAGCCGGACCCCATCATGCTTGAGACCGTCATGGGCCTTTTGGACCTGGACGCGAAGGACTGCGTGATGACCGGCGACAGGCTCTACACCGAGATCCGGATGGCGCTGGACGCCGGGATGCCGTCGGCGGTGGTCCTTACCGGCGAGACGACCGCCGAGGACCTGGACGAAGAATCCAAAGAGAACCTCCCTGACTACGTACTGGGCAGGATCGACCACCTGATCCCGGCCGACCTGCGGAGAGAGTTCGGCTGGGAGGATGCGTGAGGACCGGATCACGGTCGACGGGGCGGACGGGGCGGACGGGTGTGATGAAGGAGGAAGCCAATGGCTGAAGGCCCGTACCTATTAGGCATAGACTTCGGGACGGGGGGCGCCAGGGTGGGCATCTTCGACACCGAGGGGACGCCGGTAGTCTTCGACGAGCAGGAGTTCTCGCTCAAGCACCCGCGTCCGGGTTGGGCTGAGCAGGACCCCGATGAGTGGTGGGAGCGATTGACGGCGGCGGTAAAGGGCGCGATGAAAGAGAGCGGCGTCGCGGCCGAGGACATCGTGGGCATCTCGATCGACGCCACGAGCAGCACCGTGCTCGTGATGGACGAGAGAGACCGGCACCTGCGACCGGCGATCATGTGGATGGACGTGCGCTCCTCCGACCAGGCGGAGAAGATCGCCGGCACCCACAACGACGCCCTCAAGTACAACGGCCACGGGGCCGTCTCCGCTGAGTGGGGTCTTCCAAAGGCGCTCTGGATCAAGGAGAACGAGCCGGAGGTCTACAAGAACGCCCGGCACATCTGCGATTGCGGGGACTGGCTGGTACACCGTCTCACCGGCGAGTGGGCCGCCTCGATCAACTACGCCAGCTCCAAGTACTACTATGACCGGAACGAGGGCGGCTACCCGGAGAGCCTCTACGACGCGGTGGGCGCCGGCGACCTGCTGGAGAAGTTCCCGAAGGACGTGCTGGATCTTGGCACAGTGGTCGGGGGACTGCGTAAAGAGGTCGCCGAGGAGTTCGGCCTGAAGGCCGGCACGCCCGTGGCCGAGGGGGGCGTGGACGCCTACGTCGGGGCTTTAGGGCTCGGGGTGGTCGAGCCGGGGAAGATGGCGCTCATCACCGGCTCCTCGCACGTCATGATCGGGCAGACCTCCGAGCCCATCCACGACCCCGGTTTCTGGGGGGCCTACACGGACGCCATGATCCCGGGCCAGTACACCGTCGAGGCCGGCCAGGCCTCCACCGGCTCCATCGTCGCCTGGTTCAAGAACCAGTTCGCGGGCGACGCGGCGGCGGAGGCCAAGAGACGCGGCGTGGACACCTACGAGGTCCTGACCGAATGGGCCCGCGAGGTGCCCATCGGCTCGGACGGCCTGATCGTGCTCGACTACTTCCAGGGGAACCGCTCGCCCTACACCGACCCCCTGGCGCGCGGCATGATGTGGGGCCTGACCCTGAGCCACACCCCCGGGCACGTCTTCCGGGCCATCATCGAGGGCATCTGCTACGGCACCGAGAACATCCTGCGCACCATGCGCGGGCAGGACTTCGAGCCGAGGCTGAACGTCGTCTCCGGCGGCCCGGCCAAGAGCGACCTGTGGATGCAGATGCACGCGGACGTCTCCAACGTGCCGATAGCGTTTACGAAAGTGAGCGAGGGCCCCGTACTGGGCTCGGCGATGCTGGCGGCCGTGGGCGCCGGCATCTACCCGGACATCCAGACGGCCGCCGAGAACATGGTCCACACCGCCGACACCATCGAGCCTGACGGGGAACGCCACGAGGAGTACAAGTTCTACGTGGACAGGTACATGGAGGCCTACCCGCAGATGAAGGAGCTTATGCACAAGACGCAGCGGCACGTGGCGGGCGGCGGCCGTTGACCGCGGCGCCGGGGAGCCGCGGGAACACGGGCTGGAGGTAGCGGATGAACGACGAGCGGATAGAGGCCGCACTACGGGAGGCGACCGACACCGAAAACGTCACGATCGGGTCCGGAGTGCTGGCCTCCATCGACGACCTGTTCGGGGAGAGCTTCGGTGATCGACCGGCGGTCGTCGTGGCGGACGAGAACACGTTCGCGGTCGCGGGCGAGGAGGTGCGGCGGCGTCTGGAGGAGGCCGGGCGCGAGCTGGTCGAGCCGTACGTGTTCCCCGGAGAACCGACCCTGTACGCCGGGTACGCGAACATAGAGAAGCTTGTGGAGGCGCTCCGGGGGCACGAGGCCATCCCGGTCGCCGTTGGCTCCGGGACCCTCAACGACATCGTCAAACGCGCGTCCCACGAATGCGGCAGGCCCTACCTGTGCGTCGCGACCGCCGCGTCGATGGACGGGTACACGGCCTTCGGCGCGTCGATAGAGAAGGACGGCCTAAAGCAGACGCTGGCCTGTTC
>JALZNL010000280.1 GCA_030857715.1 Actinomycetota bacterium
GCCGAAGCGGTTCTTGAGCGCTCGCAACACCCTGAAGGACTGGAACCTGTCCCCCTCGAACTGGAGCACCGTGTCCACCATGTGCTCCAGCACCCGCGGCCCCGCGATGGACCCGTCCTTGGTGACATGCCCGACGAGAACGACCGCTATCCCCTCGCTCTTCGCCAGCCGCATCAGCCTCGCGGCGCACTCGCGCACCTGCCCGACCCCGCCCGGCGCACCAGACAACTCCGGCGAGTAGAGGGTTTGAATAGAATCCACGACGACCACGCCAGGCCGTTCCTCCAGGATGGTCGCCTCGATCACGTCCACGTCCGTCTCCGACAGCACGCTGAACCCGGCCCCCTGAACGCCCAGCCGCTTCGCGCTCAGGGCCACCTGCCGCGGCGACTCCTCTCCCGAGACCATCAAGCAGCCCTCGCCGAGGTATCCCATAACCTGCAAGAGCAGCGTACTCTTACCGACGCCAGGCTCCCCGCCGACGAGGACCATCGAGCCAGGCACGATCCCACCGCCGAGCACCCGGTCAAGCTCGCCGACGCCCGTGCCGATCCGGCCTCCGTCGACCGCGGTCTCGACCTCATCCAGCCTCAGCGTCCGGCCGGCGGCCCTGGCCTTCTTCCTCGTCGCCCGCTCCGCAAAGCCGACGACCTTCTTCTCCTCGCGCGCCTCCTCGACGAACGTGCTCCACTCCCCGCAGTCCGGGCAACGCCCGAGCCACTTCGCCGCTTGATGCCCGCAGTTCGAGCAAACATAAAGGGTCTTCGTAGCCATAAACGGATTGTACGGGATAGGGTCGAAGATGACCCCGTCTGGTCATCCGAACCCCGCACACGCCGCCTTAGGGCCGGGCGCCACAGCGGCACCATCCGTGGGCGCCCCCCGTACGAAGCTTTCGTGGTACCCCTGTTTCGCTTAGAATGCCGGACATCGTGGCCCGAAAGGAAAGGTGACCTTGGCGGAGAGGGATCGTCCCGTCTACTGCGCGCAGTGCGGAAGTATCGTCGATGCGGGAGACAACTTCTGCGGGGTATGCGGCGCCCGGGTGTCCCCCTCGGCGCAGGACGCCTCCCCCACGCAAGAGATACCCACACAAGCCTACGCCCCGCCGCGCGTCTCCGGCACTAGCAACAACCGGGCGCTGCCCCTGATCCTGGGCCTCGCGGCCGTCCTGCTCGTCCTAATCGGCATAGGCGTGATCGTGGGCCTAGCCCTGACCGGCGGGGACGAGACAAACCCCCAAAAGGCCTCCGCGAAAGACCCGGCCCCCGCCGGCGAGCCGCAAGCCAACGAGCAGGGACAGAACACCCGGAACCAGGAAACCGCCCAGCCCCCAACAGAACAGGAACTGGGCGTGGGCGACTCCGTCGAAGCCGAAGGCATCGAGGCGACCTTGAACGAAGTACGCATTCTGCCCACCTCGGACCTCGACCAGCCCGTCGAGAACCCGGATAACAGGTTCCTCGCCACAGACCTGACCTTCGAGAACGTCTCGCAGAGTCCCGTCTCTGTCTCGAGCCTGCTGGAGTTTGTGCTCAAGAACGAGGAGGGTTACTCCGCCTCCCAGACCTTCCACTCCCGGCAACGGGAGTTGGCGGAAGGCGAGGTCCCCCCGGGACAAAAAGCGAGCGGCGAGATCGTCTACGAGGTCCCCCCCGAGTCCCGAGGCCTCCAACTGGACTACAGGCCCTTCGCCCGCGGCGGCACCTACACCTGGGCCATAGGCGACCTGCAAGGCGTCGCCACCGCCCCCCAACCTGAAGAGACCGAACCATCCCCCCAGGAGCCCACCACCATCGCCCCACCCACCTCCGACACCGAAGTCGCCGAAGCGGCCGAGGATTATTACCAGGCCGTAGACCGCGAAGATTGGGCCTACACCTACGCCAACCTCGACGCCGCCACGAGGGCCCTCTACCCCGAAGACGAGTGGTACCTCAAGAACCAATACTTCGCCGACACCGAGGGCCTGGAACTCTCTACCATAGACGTGGTCGTCGAAGGCTCCACCTCAGACCCCGAAGTCGGCGTAACTGTATACAGAACCTTCAAGGACGGCTCTTCCATAGACCGTTACACCTTCTTCGTCCAGGAAGACGGCGCCTGGAAGCACCGCTTCACTGAAGAAGAAAACGCCATCTTCCAGCCCGGCGTCCCCTACGAAGATTTCGTCGCCTCGCAGTAACGTCACCGCCTGTAGAGCGCCCCTGATCACACAGCCCACCCGGCCGCTTTCCAGGTAGCGGCCTCTACTCTTAGATCGATCCCGCCCCGTATGATCCCTCGACATCGGAGAGCAGAATGGGCAGCTTGGTCTTCACGGTGTCCCAAACCAGATCGTCGTCCACGAGGTCGTAGCCGTGTATCAGGACGTTGCGAAACGCGACGATGCGCCTGTGCTCGCTCAGTCGGGAAGCCGTATCCGGGTCGTCGCGGGCAAGGCGACCCACCGCTTCGCCGATGATCTCGAAGTTACGCTCGATGGCCTGCCGTAGGAGCCGGTTCGCGGCGTAATCTTCCAGCTTCTTGTCTTCCGTGACCGCGAGAACGAAAGAGGCGGCATCCCGGATGTCTTCGAGAGTTTTCGGCGTGCGTTCAGTCGGCATACAGGGGGACGCGAGTCTCCGCCAGGTTTTTCGCGAAGTAGGCGTTTCTGCTCACGACGCCTTCCATTACCAGGTCGACTGGCCGTCCGAGGAGTTCTTCCAGGTCCTCTTTCAGGCCGAAATAGCGGTCGAATAGCCGGGGGGGGTCCCGTCGCTCGAAGGACACGACAAAATCCAGGTCGCTCCCTTCCGAATCGAAATCGTTCCCAACGGCAGAGCCGAACAGGTCGAGCCGCTCGACGCCGTGTCGCCGACAAACCCGACCCACTTCCTCGACCTTATCCTCTGCAAAAAAGACCACGGACTCACGTTAACACAGCACACACAAAAAGGGCCGGGGCGCGACAAGCGCCCCGGCCCTCGAATAGTTTTAGCTTCGGCTTTCCTTACTCGGCCTTGACGATCTCCTTGGGCTGGCTGACCGTGATGTCCACTATGGTCTCGTCCTCGCCGATGTCCTCGCCGGTCTTGTCGTTGGGCTCGATGGTCACCTTGGAGCCGTTGGGGATCTCGCCCTTGAGGATCATCTCGCTCATGGGGTCTTCGATCATGCGCTGAAGCGTCCTGCGCAACGGCCTGGCACCGAACGCCGGGTCGTAGCCCTCCTCGGCGAGCTTGTCCAAGGCCTCGGTCGTGAACTCGACCGTGACCTCGCGCTCGGCGAGCTGCTTGCGGAAGCGCTTGACCTGAACCTCGATGATCTCGCGCATCTGGGCGCGCTCGAGCTTGTGGAAGACTATGATCTCGTCGATCCTGTTGAGGAGCTCTGGGCGGAAGATCTTGCGCAACTCGCTGGTCACGCGGCCCTTCATCTCCTTGTAGGAGAGCCCCTCCTCGCCCCCGCCGAAGCCGAGCGACTGGGTCTTGTTGATCGTCTGCGCCCCGACGTTGGAGGTCATGATGATCACAACGTTCTTGAAGTCCACGCTGCGACCCTGCGCGTCGGTGAGCTGCCCGTCTTCCAGTATCTGCAACATGATGTTGAAGACGTCAGGGTGGGCCTTCTCGATCTCGTCGAACAGGACGACGCTGTACGGACGGCGCCTGACCTTCTCGGTGAGCTGCCCGCCCTCGTCGTAGCCGACGTATCCTGGCGGCGAACCGACCAGACGAGACACCGTGTGGCGCTCCATGTACTCGGACATGTCGAGCCGGATCATGGACTCCTGATCGCCGAAGAGGTACTCGGCGAGCGTCCTCGCAAGCTCCGTCTTGCCGACGCCCGTGGGGCCGAGGAAGACGAACGAGCCGCTCGGGCGGTTCGGGTCCTTTATGCCGGCGAAGGTGCGGCGGATGGAGCGGGAGACGGCCTTGATGGCCTCGTTCTGCCCGACGACCCGACCGTGCAGGGAGTCCTCCATCTGCAAGAGCCTCTCGGACTCCTCCTCGGTCATCTTCTTGACCGGGATGCCCGTCCACATCGAGACGATCTCGGCGATCTCGTTCTCCCCGATGGAGACCCGCTTCTCCTCGACCTTGCCCTCGCGCCAGGCCTTCTCGAGCTCGCGGCGCTGGGCGACGAGCTTGCGCTCGGAATCGCGGAAGCGGGCGGCCTTCTCGAACTCTTGGCCGTCGATGGCCGCTTCCTTCTCAGTGCGGACCTGGGTGAGCTCCTCGTCGATCTCGCGGTAGTACGGCGGCGAGGACATGGTCTTGATCCTCATCTTGGAGGCCGCCTCGTCTACGAGGTCGATGGCCTTGTCCGGCAAGAACCTGTCCGCGATGTACCTG
>JALZNL010000281.1 GCA_030857715.1 Actinomycetota bacterium
CGGCGACGCGCTCGTCCTGGTGGCCGCCGTGTGCGTGGGGGCTTACGCCGTCCTCTCGATGCCGCTCCTGGAACGGTACTCGCCGCTGGCCGTTGCGGCCTACCCCGTGCTCTTCGGGGCGCCGTTCCTGCTATTGCTCTCCGTACCGTCGGTACCGGGGATGGAGTGGGGGAAGGTCGGGGCCGGGCCGTTGCTCGCCGTCGGGTACGCGGCGGTGTTCGCGACCGCGTTCGCCTTTACCGCGTGGCAGAGGGGCATAAGCCGCATCGGGGCCAACCGGGTGCTCGTGTACCAATATCTCATAACGATCGTGGGCGTCACCTCTGGGATCGTCTTCTTCGGGGAGTCGCTCGGGTGGAACAAGATAATCGGCGGCGGCGTGATCCTGCTCGGCGTCTACCTCGCACGCAGGTAGCGGTCCGCGGGTAAGGCCCCGGCGCGGGTAGAATGTCCCCGACAGGGAAAAGGAAAAACGGGGGAGGGACCATGCAAGCCTACCCGATAAAGCTCACCTTCCACGTGCGCGAATACTCTTTCGGGGGGCGCCTGATCCCGGAGAAGCTCGGCAAGGAGGGCGTGCCGGAGGGCGTCGTCGCTGAGACGTGGGAGGTCAGCGACCACCAGGATACGACCGCAACGGTCACGAACGGGACTTACGCAGGCAGGACGTTTCACGACCTCGTCGAAGAGTTCCCGGACGAGCTCGTGGGCGAGAGCTGGCGGGGGCCGCACTTCCCGATCCTGCTCAAGTTCCTCGACGCCTCCCACATGCTCCCCGTCCACCTCCACCCCGACGACGAGACGGCGAGAAGAAAACACGGCGAGCCCCACGGCAAGGGCGAGGCGTGGCACATCCTCTGGGCCGAGCCGGATGCCTCGATCCTGGCCGGCATAAAGGATGGTTTTTCCCGACAGGAGCTCTTCGACGCCTTCAAGCGGCAGGACTACGATTCGGTGATGCCGCGCTACGGTATCCGGGCCGGCGACACCGTCTACATGCCTGGCGGCATCCTCCATACCTTCGGGCCTGGGACCTTGATCTCCGAGGTCCAGCAGACCTCGGACCTCGGCCAGTTCGTCATGCCTGAAGACCTCTATGGTAACCGCCTGGACGAGGAAGAATGGAACGCCAACATCGAAGCCACCCTCGACGAGCTCAAGACGGACTTCATGCCCCGCCCGAACCCCGGCCTCGCGCTGGAGTACGGTACGAACCGGAGGACCCTCTGCTGCGCCGGGCCGCACTTCGCCCTCGAACGCTGGACGCTCGCGGAAGCCCACGCCGTGCCGCCCCGCCCGGACCGTTTTCTCATCCTCTCGAACGTCGGGGAGAATAGTGTGCAGCTCCGGTACGGGGGCGGGGTCGGGGCGCTCGGACGGGCGGAGAGTTGCGTCCTGCCGGCGGCGATAGGTAAGGTCGACGTCGTCCCCGACGGGGAGGCGAGCGTGGTGGCCTGTTACGTTCCGGACATGGAGATGGACGTCGTCGGGCCGTTGCGGGAAGCGGGGCATTCGGACGAGGAGATCCGGGGCCTCGGCGAGGTGGACGTCCGGCCGTAGGAACGGGAGATCGGGGGAATACGTTGGGCAAGATAGTCGCTTTGGGCGAGGTCGTTTCGGATATCTACAGGGGGGAGCCTATCTCGGACGTAGAGCTCGGCTTAGTCGCCCGGCCGGGCGGGGCGCCGGCGAACGTCGCGGTGGCCGCCTCCAGGCTCGGCTCGGAGGCCGCCTTTGTCGGGAGCGTGGGTCAGGACCTTTTCGGTGACTTTATCCTGCGCGCCCTGGAGTCCGAGGGCGTCGAGACGGACGGCGTCAGCCGCCAGAAACCTCCGACGCGCACCTCGCTGGCCTTCGTCGAGATATCCTCCGATGGGGACCGCGAGTTCACCTTCTACCGTTCCAAACCCGCCGCCGACGAGCTGCTCTCAGACGACGACGTCACGGAAGATCTCGTCGTCGGGGCCTCCTTCGTGAACTTCGGCAGCATCCCGCTGATCCGGGAGCCCGCCCGCTCCGCCACCCACCGCATCGCACATCTCGCCCGCGACCACGACGTCCCCGTGGCCTTCGACGTGAACTTCCGGGAACACCTCTGGGAGAGCCGGGAGGCCGCCCGCGAGGCCGTTGACCCGCTGCTCGACCTCTCGACCATCGTCAAGCTGGGCGACGACGAGCTCGAACCGCTCCTCGGCACGGACGACGTCGATGAGGCGACACAAGGGCTCCTGGACCGCGGCGTCCTGCTGGTGCTCGTCAGCAAGGGACCAGATGGGGCCTTCTACGCCACCCGCGAGTTTAAGGGCGAGGTGCCAGCCTTCGACATCGGGGAGGTCGTAGACGCCACGGGCGCCGGGGACGCCTTCCTCGCCGCCGCCCTCGTACACCTATCCGGCGGGGCGTTCACCGAAGAGCGGGTGCGCGAGGCGACGCTCCGGGGCTGCGCGGCCGGGGCGCTCGCCTGCACGGACTACGGCGCCATGAGCGCCCTGCCCACGAAGGAAGAGCTGGAACGGTTTATGTCCGAGGGCTGAATTAGAGGTTTCAGGCTTCAGGTTTTATAGCGTTGTGCAGTGATATTGGGTCGCTGCTACTCCGCTCGTCTGGTGTCGGCGTGTCGAGCGTTCTGAATCATCCCGCCCTATGCTTGAAAGGAAATATCGCAGGGGTGGTCCAACTTCATTGACCACCGCTTTAGGTTCCGGGTTTATCGTTTTGATTACGGGGATTGCAGGCTGGGGCGTACCGGCCGGTTCTAGCGTCGGACGCGGCTCACCGCTACGGGGACATCCATCGACTTCGCCAGGCGTTCCGCCAGTGGTCTCAGCGAGGGCATCTCCGTCGCGGCGTGGCCCGCGTCTATCGCGGCGAGGCCGAGCGATTCGGCGAGCAGCGTGTCGTGATAGTCGAGGTCGCCCGTGGCGTAGGCCTCCGCACCGGAGGCGGCCACCTCCGGGATGAACGAGCCGCCGGAGCCCCCGAGGACGGCCACGCGCCGGATGCTTCCTCGGTCCCCTTCCGTGGCAAGCCGGGCCGGGAAGCCCAGAGAGCGCGAGACTTGGGTGCCCAGTTCTTCCGGGGTCAGCGGCTCCGGGAGGGTGCCTATCCTGCCGTAGCCGCAACCTTCGGGGGACCCCTCGACCGGGTAGACGTCCAGCGCGACCTCCTCGTAGGGATGCGCGGTGGTCGCCGCGTCCACGGCGGCCCGCGTCCGGTGGGCCGGGACGACCGTTTCGAGGCGTACCTCGTCGACACGCTCCAGCCGGCCCCTCTCGCCCAGGTACGGGACGCTCCCTTCGCCAGGGAGGAAGGTGCCGATGCCCGGCGTCCGGAAAGTGCATCGGGTGTAGTCCCCGATCCTGCCCGCCCCCGCCCCGGCGAGCGCCTCGGCGACCGCCTCCGCGTCCTCCACCGGAACGAAGACGACCAGTTTCCGCAGCGAGCCCCTGGGGGAAACGACCTCCAGCGGGCCGCGCAGGCCGATGGCCTCCGCCAAGGCCACGGAGACGCCGTCTGGGGCGGCGTCGTAGCTGGTGTGGGCGGCGTAGACGGTGAGGCCGTTTCGGACCGCGCGGGAGACCAGGTCCCCCGGGTAAGAGCTGGGATCCACGCTTTTGAGCGGGGTGAAGATCAGGGGGTGGTGGAAGAGCAGGAAGTCCGCCCCCGTCTCCTCGGCCTCGTCGAAGACCTCCGGCAGCGGCGTCAGGGCGACCAGGATTCGGCGTATTCCCGCCGCCGGGTCACCGACCTGGAGGCCGCAGTTGTCCCAGCCTTCCGCGAGGGAGGGCGGGGCCAGCCGTTCGACGGCCGCGATGACGTCGCGCGCTTTCGCCATGGGCGGCATTGTACAATCCCCCGACCTTGCGCCCCGAGAGGATCTCCCATCTCGTCTCCGCCGCCACCCGCCTGCCCCTGCTGGCCGTGCCGCTCTTCCTGGCCGTCGGCCTGGAGGCCGCTGGAACGGTCGGCCTGCTCTGGGCGTTTCTCTGCGTCTCTCTCACGAGCGGGCTATCACTCCTCTACCTTCTCTACCTCACCCGTTCCGGCAAGGTCCGCGACCCGCGCAGCATCCCGCGCGCCGAGCGGGTCGGACCCCTGCGCGTCGTCGCGGCGCTGCACGTGGGCGCCCTCGCGCTGGTCTACGGGCTCGGCGGCCCCGCGCAGCTCTCGGCGGCCCTCCTCTCCTACGCCATAGCCACCGTACTCTTCGCCCTGCTGACGCCGCTCATCAACCTCTCCCTCCACGCGGCCGGCGTCGCCGGCACGGCGGTCTGCCTCGGGTTCGTGTTCGGTCCCTGGGGTATGCCGGCCTTCGTGCTGCTGCCGGCCGTGTTC
>JALZNL010000017.1 GCA_030857715.1 Actinomycetota bacterium
CTAAACTTTTTCGGCCTGAGCGCCGGTGAGGTGCTCGCCTACCTGGCGGGCGGCACGCTCGTGGACGCGGCAGGACCCCGCTTCACGTACCTTCTCGCCGGAACCGCCACCGCCGCTGCCGGGTTGTTTGTTGTGCTCTTGGCCGTAATCCCGGTCGCGAACGTCCGGGAGGGATGAGCCGCATCTTGGTGAAGAGGGCGGGCAACTCGCCGCCGCGCGTCTCCGTACCCGAAATCGGACATCCCGAAGGCGCGGTGGGCAGGAGGGTTCATGGGCAGGCGACGACGGCGTACTCTGTCCGCGAACAGGTCAACCGCCTTCGTCGCCCGGGCAAGAAGCGTCCCGCGCCGCCTCGCCCGCGCGCACGAAGGAGGCAACGACGGTCGCCCCCAGATTCCTCCACTTCCAGTAGGCGTCGACGCAAATCCGAGGCTCCGGTGCCTCCTCCATCAGGGTCATGGCCTCTTCGTCGGTTTCGGGGGCCACACGCCACTCGAAGGCCCCGAGCGCGGGGTTGTACCAGCGTATCCGCATCGGCATCCTCCTCGCCAACCGTCAAGCACCCGCCAATACCCCGCCTCACAGCGCGGGGTCGACCGTGCAGCTCGCGTGCCGTGTGGCACGAGTCGGGCTCCTGTTAGTGGGTTTCGCTCGTTCCCGTTTGCGGCGCGGCGATTACACTGTCCGAAG
The DNA here is from genome assembly GCA_030857715.1 of Actinomycetota bacterium. The sequence continues at coordinate 691 of JALZNL010000017.1, forward strand.
GGTAACCGCGCCCCGGTGAGACGGTTGCCGTCGGCGGGACAAAGCGCTCGTCGGAGGCGGTCGCGTAGTTCTCGTCGTTCGCGTCGAGGACCCTCAAGAAGGTCCTGACCACCGTTTGGTCCAGATCCTTCCCGGCCAGATCCACCAGCTCGCGCCGCGCCTCGTGCCGAGGCAAGCCCGGGCTGTGTGGACCGTCGAGGATGAAGGAGGCGTAGAGCGAGACGGTGGCGAGGATCTTGGCTTCCAGGGGTATCCACTCGCCTCTGAGCCTGTCGGGGTAGCCGGTCCCGTCTTCCCTCTCGTGGTGCCACCTCACCCACCGGGCGGCCTCCTCGAACCCCGGGACGCAAGAGAGCATGCGTTCGCCCCAAACCGGGTGCTGCTCCAGGTGCATCCGCCCGACGGAGTTGCGCTTCTTCGGCGGCGCCAGCAGCACCTCGTCCGGCACGCTGACGAGGCCGACGTCCTGCAACAGAGCCACGATCCTCAGTTTGTCTACCCTGTCGCCCTCCAGGCCGAAGTCCTTCGCGACATCGGCGGCATACAGCGCCGAAGCGGCAGCGTGGCGGGCGGTGTGGCCGTCTTTGCGCTGTATGCCTTCTACCAGGTGGCTGGCGAAGGTCACGGGAGAAACGAGCGCGCCCGAGTTCTCTGCCTTGAGCGACTCGACCTCGGCGCTAAGCTCCTCTACCTTTTGTCTGCCTTCGCGCAGCAGGTAGAGGGAGGTCAGGGCTCCGGCAGACCCGCAAAAGAGGATGACGGCGGCCGCAGGACTGAATGCCGTCATCGCGTATGCGGCCCCCAAAACCGTTAGAACCGCCGCGAAGTTCGAGGGAAGGGGCGTGACGAGGGCATCCCGCAACAGATCCATCACCGGGGTGCCGTACTTTATGCGCAGCAAGGCAGAGTTGATCAGGGCGTCCAGCGCGTAGTAGGTGACGCCGGAAGCGAGTGTCCCGTACACCAGAGAAGAGTCGAAACGGGAGGACCACAGCAGCGGCTCCGCGAACAGATGGAACACGTAGCCCGCGGCCAGGAGTATGGTCGCGTGGGTGGCCCCGCTGAAGGCGGTGCGCAGCGGTTCGCGGTAGAGCACTGATGGCACGGCGACCGCCAGCGCCCAGACCGGGCCCAGGAACACGAGCGCGGCAAGGACGGCTACGTCCACCACCTCGAACGTGATTCTGCCGAATTCCAAGGGCAGACGCCGACAAACGGCGCACACCGCCGCGAGCACACCACTGGCCACGAGCGCGACCCAGCCGAACGGAACGTGCATCGCGTACAACCACCCGGCTGTGGCCGCCAGTGCCACGGCGGATAGCCCGTAGATGTATGCCTTCGTCACCCTGGCGCGCAGAGAGCCGTCTCCTCCCACTACCCCGTTGACCGTGCCGCTGGCACGGATTTTAGGGCAGCGCGCAGCCACTGTACAGGGGTCGAACGGCTATTCGATATGACGGAGGATGGGCTAGCTTACTACCAGCTGTTGTTCTTGGCCCACATTTGCGCTCACCTCCCCCCGGATTCTCGCCGTTAGCCTTGATAGTAAAGCACCAAGACGGTCGCCTGCGAAGACCCAATATTCGCGCTGGGCGCGGAGGCTACCGCCACATCCCCGTTTGCGGCGTACCATCCCGGCGCGCCGCCGGTGAGGTCCTCGGTACTCTTCGTGGCTAAGCTTGCCCTACAGCATCACTTAGGCTGCTCCTAGGCTACCCTTCCGGTAGGACGAGGAAGGGAGCGGTATGGTTGCGCAAGATGCGATGGTCGAATCATCCGCCGTTGGCGGGTGGTCGGAGGCGTTGGGCGCGTTGCACGAGCGAATAGGCCACCGCTTCGCCCGTTCGGAGGCCAGGGAGCGTGTGCGTCGGTATCTCTTCGGCCTGCTCGGTCAGGTCGAGCGCAAGAACGGCTGGCGGCTTGCCGAGGCCGTCGGGGAGCGGGATCCCCAGGGCGTCCAGCGCCTCTTGAACTCCGCCAAGTGGGACGCCGATGAGGTCCGCGACGATCTTAGAGAGTACGTCGTCGAGCACCTCGGTGACGAGGGGACGGGCATCCTCATCGTGGACGAAACCGGCTTCCTGAAGAAGGGCCAGAAGAGCGTAGGTGTTGCCCGCCAGTACACCGGCACCGCGGGCGACACGATCAATTGCCAGGTCGGCGTGTTCCTGGCCTACGCCTCCAAGAAGGGCGCCGCTTTCGTCGATCGGGCCCTGTACCTGCCGAAGGGATGGACGAGCGATCCCGTCCGACGAGCGGAGGCCGGCGTCCCCGAGGGGATCGCCTTCCGCAACAAGATAGAGTTGGCCGAACGCATGCTGGAGAGGGCGTTCGCGGCCGGGGTCCCCGCGAGGTGGGTGGTCGCGGACTCCTTCTACGGAAGGTCCCACGCCTTCCGAGAATGGCTGGAGGAGCGCGGCAGGCCGTACGCGGTGATGGTCCCCAAGACCAACGCCATCCCGCTGGGCGGGCGCAAGAAAAAGATAGAGCGGCACGTCGAGCGGCTGCCGGAGGACGCGTTCTCGGAGGTGCGTCCCGCCCGGTACGGAGGCGGCAGGCGACCGTGGGAGTGGGCGTGCCTGGACCTCGCGGCCGATCCCGAGAAGGGCATGAGCCGTTGGCTCTTGGTCCGCAGGAGCACTGACGATCCCGACGACCGCGGCTTCTACCAGGCATACGGCCCAGAAGGGACGCCGATCGAGGATCTCGTCGGGGTGTGCCAGGACCGTTGGGCCATAGAACAGTGCTTCGCCGAGGCGAAAGGGGAGGTCGGTCTCGACCACTACGAGGTCAGGAGGTGGAATGCCTGGCACCGCCACACCACCCTGTGCCTGCTCGCCCACGCCTTCCTGGTCGTCGTCCGTCTCGCAGCTCGCGACGAAGAGGAGGCAGGCAGGGACGGTAAAAGGGGGATCTCGACGCGGACTTGATCCCCCCGACCGTGCCGGAGGCGAGGAAGCTGGTACTGGCGATGGCCGAGCCCGAAGGACGCCGGCGTTTCCTTTTGGGATGGTCGGCGTGGAGGAGGGCACACCAAGCGGTGGCGGCCCGCTGCAGGGTTGCCAAACGTGCCGCGAGGACCGCACTCGCCGGGGAAAGGCCGCTCGAAACCGCAGCGATCGCGCCCGAAGAGGCGAGGCTTACCGACGAGCAGTGGACGCTGGTGTGTCCCATTCTACCGCCGCAAAAGGGCGGGATAGGCAGGCCGCCCAACGACCACCGCACCGTTCTCGGCGGCATCCTGTGGGTGGCCAGAACAGGCTCGTCGTGGCGGGAGATGCCCGAAGAGTTCGGCAAGTGGGAGACCGCCTACCGACGCCACGAGTCGTGGCTCGGGCAGGATCTGTGGTGGCGGATCCTGCAGGTCTTAGGAGAAGAGGACTTGCCGGGACCGGCGACCAAAGAACCATAAGTGATGCTGTAGGGGGCGTTCTCAGACGTTCGGATGCAGGATCCTGGCTAGCAGGCCCCGTAGGATGGCCAGAGAGTCGCCTAATCCCACTTGGGCCCAAGGAGATCAACGCTACATGTTGTGGCGCTGCATAAATTTGCAGCGGGGCGATTGAGAGACTGATCGTAGCGGGGTTGAGATCAAGTCTTCGTTATAGAGCACGGATTCATAGAGCGAGTGTATTCGGATGGGAGAGGGCGGTCTGGTAGGGGACCTGTCGCCTTGTAACCTACATACTCTGGGCTATAATTCTAAGCGTTGTACTGAAGCAAGGGGTCCTTCGGGCCCGTTGCTTTTTTTATCGTTCGGAGAAGGTGAGAGAGACGACGAAGCTTGAGAGATTGGCTGAGGTTGTGGAGGGCGCGCTGCCCGAGGGTAGCGAGCTCGTTGACGCCCGTTTTTCGGGTGGTCCGCTGCTGACGCTGCTCGTGGACCGGGAGGACGGCCCGGTGGACCACGAGTTCTGTTCGAGGGTCGCCACGGCCGTGGGGCCGGCGGTCGAGGGGGAGGGCTACGACGGGCCCGTCGAGATCTCCTCCCCCGGCATCGAGAGGCCGCTCACGAAGCCCGACCACTTCCGGCGTTTCGTGGGGCACGAGGCCAGGGTCCGGCTCGACGAGCCCCTGGACGGCCAACGCAACTTTGCCGGCGTCATAGAGAGCGCCGGCGAGGAAGCCTTCACCCTAAAACTCTTGGAGGGGGGAGCGGAGGTGGAGCTGCCGTTCGGCTCCGTCACCCGCGCTAACCTCAGGGAGGACATATAACCAGATGAACACAGCACTATTATCCGCGTTGCACGAGATCGAGAACGACAAGGGCATCCCCTTCGCCACGGTGAAGGGCGTGCTCGAAGAGTCGTTGCTCGCCGCCTACGAGGGACGCGAGGGGGCCGACGAGGACGCCCGCGTGGTCCTCGACGAGGAGACCGGCGACCTCAGGGTGATGAAGGACGACGAGGACATAACGCCCCACGACTTCACGCGCATCGCCGCGCAGGTCATGCGCCAGACGTTCTACCAGAGGCTCAACGAGGTCCACAACGAGCAACTCCTCGAAGAGTACGGGGAGCGGATGGGGGACATCGTCACCGGCATCGTCCAGCAGGCCCACAGGCGCATGACGCTCGTGGACCTCGGGCGGGTCGAGGCGATCCTGCCCGCAAGCGAGCAGGTGCCCCAGGAGCGCTACGAGAACGGCCAGCGCCTCAAGGTGTACCTGCTGGAGATCCGGGAGGGAGGCCGCGGACCGAGCCTGACCGTCAGCCGCCGCAACGAGGGGCTCTTAAAGGAGCTCTTCAGGCTCGAAGTACCGGAGATCTACGACGGGCTCGTCGAGATACGCGCCGTCGCCCGCGAGGCCGGCCTCCGCTCGAAGGTGGCCGTCTGGTCCAACGAGCAGGGCGTGGACCCGGTCGGGGCGTGCGTCGGGCCGCGGGGGAGCCGGGTGCGGGCCGTGGTTTCGGAGCTCAGGAACGAGAAGATAGATATTATCCAGTGGGACCCCGAGCCCGCGCGGTTCATAGCGAAAGCTTTGAGCCCCGCCCGCGTTCGCGAGGTCTACCTGGACGAAGACGAGAAGCAGGCCGAGGTGATCGTGCCGGACGACCAGCTCTCGCTGGCGATCGGTCGCGAGGGCCAGAACGCCCGCCTCGCGGTAAAGTTGACGGACTGGAAGATAGACATAAAGCCCGAGAGCCAGGCGACGGAGTACGAGGACACAGAGGAAGAGGAGTGGGAGCCCGACACGGACTCCCAGATGCACCGCTGCCGCGCGGTCCTCTCCAACGGCCGCAGGTGCGCCAATATGGCGCTCTCAGGCTCGCTCTTCTGCGGCATCCCGTCGCACCAGGCGCAGGCCACGGAGTTCGAGGGCATGGTAGAGGGTAGGGGATCGGATGAGTAAGCGCGTACACGAGATAGCGAAAGAGCTTGGCCTCAACAGCAAGGAGGTCATTGGCCGCCTGAAGGACGCGGGTGTCGAGGTGAAGAGCCACTCCTCCTCCGTCGAGGACCCGGTCTACGAGCGGGTCTTCGGCTCCGGCGACGCCAACGGTGCGGCGAACGGCCGCTCGGCCGCCCAGGAGACCGAGGCCCAGGAGGCCCGCGAGTCAGCGGAAGAGTCCGGGCACGGGGCAACGATACAGGAGGCGCCGGCCGAGCAGCCCGTCTCCGAGCCGAAGAAGGGCCGCAACCAGAAGAAGCGGCGCCGGGTCGTCATCGACGCGAGCGCCAGGAACCGTGGGGCGCGTCCCACCGCGGCACCGGCCGCGCCGCGCGAGCAGGAGGCCGCGCCCGTCGCCGAGAGCGAAGTGTCGGCCGAGGCGGGGGTTCGCGTGGAGCCGGGTGCGACCGTCAAGGACCTCGGGGACGCCCTAGGGGTTCCGCCTACCAGGATCATCCAGGTCCTCATGGGCCTCGGCGAGATGAAGACGCTGACGCAGACGCTCTCTATCGAGGAGATCGAGCTGATCTGCGAGGAGCTCGGCGTGAAGGTCGAGATCGGGGCCGTCGATGAGCCCGCGCCCGAGGAGATCCTGCCGGACGACGACCCGGCCGACCTCGAGCAGAAGCCGCCGGTCGTGACCGTCATGGGACACGTCGACCACGGCAAGACGAGCCTGCTCGACCGCATCCGGCACGAGAACGTGCAGTCAGGCGAGGCCGGCGGCATCACCCAGCACATCGGCGCTTACCAGGTGGAGAGCGACGGCCGCAAGGTAACGTTTATCGACACCCCAGGCCACGAGGCGTTCACCGAGATGCGCGCCCGCGGGGCCAAGGTCACCGATGTCGTCGTGCTCGTCGTCGCGGCGGACGACGGGATCATGCCCCAGACCCAGGAGGCCATCGAGCACGCCAGGGCCGCAGGCGTCCCGATGGTCGTCGCCCTGAACAAGATAGACGTCCCCAACGCCAACCAGGACAAGGTCCTCGGCGAGCTCTCCGAGCGCGGCCTGATGCCGGAGGCCTACGGCGGCGAGACCGTAACCGTGCCCGTCTCGGCCAAGACGGGAGAGGGCATCGACGAGCTCCTGGAGAACATCCTGGTGGTCGCCGAGCTCGAGGACCTCAAGGCGAACCCGAACGCGCCCGCGAGCGGGTACGTGGTCGAGGGCGAGCGCGACCCGGGCCGCGGTCCCGTGGCGACGCTGCTCCTGAGCCGCGGAACGCTCCACAAGGGCAACGTTGTTCTGGCCGGCACGGCCTACGGCAGGGTGCGGGCGATGCTGGACTACACCGGCAAGCGCGTCAAGGACGCCGGGCCCGGCAGCCCGGTCGAGATCCTGGGCCTCTCCGGCGTACCGGAGGCCGGCACGCGCTTCGAGGTCGTCGAGCACGAGAGGCTCGCCCGCGACAGGGCCCAGCAGGCTGAGGGGAAGCTCCGCCGCCAGGAGCTCGCCCAGGGTGGCTCGCGCCGCTCGCTGGAGGACCTGCTCGGGCAGGGCGGCATGCAGGACCTCAACCTCGTCATCAAGGCGGACGTAGCCGGTTCCGTGGAGGCGCTCAAGGAGGCGCTCGCCAAACTCTCGACCGACGAGGTGCGCGTGAACATCGTGCGCAGCGGGGTCGGGGCGCTCACGGACTCGGACGTCATGCTCGGGTCGGCCAGCGACGGCATCCTGCTCGGGTTCAACGTCAGGCCGACCAACTCGGCCAAGCAGGTCGCCGAGCGCGAGGGCGTCGAGATCCGGACCTACGACGTGATCTACAAGGCCCTCGAAGAGATCGAGGCCGGCATGCGCGGCATGCTCGCCCCCGAGGAGCGGGAGCAGGAGACGGGCACCGCCGAGGTCCGTCAGACCTTCCGCACCCCGAACGCGGGCGTAGTCGCCGGCTGTATGGTCACGAGCGGGGAGATCTTCCGCAACAACCGCGTCCGCCTGGTGCGTGACGGCACGGTCGTCTACGAGGGCACCGTAGCCTCCCTCAGGCGCTTCAGGGACGACGCCCGTTCGGTGCGCGAAGGCTTCGAGTGCGGCATCGGCGTGGAGAACTTCGACGACGTCAAGGAGGGCGACGTCCTGGAGTTCTTCGAGATCATCGAGGTCCCCAGGTAGTTCGGGTACCCGTTGTTGTACGCGGCGAGGCTGGAGTTGGACCTGCCCTACGCCTCCAGCCTCAAGGACAAGCGCCAGACCATACGCTCTTTGCGGGACCGGCTGCGGAAGAAGAACGTCTCCGTCGTCGAGTCCGGAAACCAGGACTTCTGGCAGCGGGCCACCGTGGAGATAGCGCTCGCCGCCGTCTCAAGGGGTGCGGCCGAGGAGAAGCGCGAAGAGGTCCGGCGCTTTTTGCTCAACTACGAAGAGCTCATGGTCGCCGAGTGGCGCGAGGAGTTCGTCAAGCTGTGAGGGGACGGAACGCATGAGCGCCAGGACGAGAAAGGTCGAGTCGCAGCTCAAGGAGATCGCGGGCGAAGAGCTCTCCATGCTCTCGGACCCGCGCATCAACGGGCTCGTGACCGTGACCGGCGTGAGGGTCAGCCCCGACCTCGCCCAGGCCACGGTCTTCTACAGCGTGCTCGAAGGGGAGGACGAAGAGGCCGCCCACGAGGGGCTGCAAAGCGCCGCGGGCCGCGTTCAGGCCGCCGTCGGACATCAGACACGCCTGCGGCGTACGCCAAGGCTCCGCTTCGAGCCCGACCCGGTCGTGGACCGGGCGATGAGCATAGAGGCCGCACTAAGGGAGGTAAAGAGAAGTGACGACACAGACCACCAGTAACACGCTGCGCGAGATCTCCGACTACCTGAAGACGCTCGACCGCGTAGCCGTCACCACGCACGTGGGCTCCGACGGCGACGCCATCGGCGCCTCCGCCGCCCTCGTACGCCTGATGCACAAACTCGGCGCCGAGGCGGTCTTCTGCCACGCCGAGGAGGTGCCGGCCTACCTGCGCTGGCTCCTGCCGGACGAGCCGCTTACCGAGCTGCCGCCCGGTTACGAACTTCTGGTCGTGGACACCTCGCGCGCCGACCGCACGGGCGTTCCCATCCCCGAGGCGGGTGCGCGCCTGAACCTCGACCACCACGAGGACAACCCGTTCTACGCGGAGTACAACCTGGTGGACGCCCGCGCCGCGGCCACGGCCGAGGTCGTCTCGCGGCTGTACCGCGAATTGGACGTCGCGTTCGACCGGGAGGCCGCGCAGGCCATCTACGTCGGCGTCAAGACCGACACGGGCGGGTTCAACTTCCGCAACATCTCGCCCGGGGCCCACGAGCTCGTCGCCGACCTCTTGCGCGCCGGAGTCGTGCCGGCGGAGGTGAACGAGCGGATCAACCGCAGGGGCAGCCTGGAGCAGCTCAAGATCGTCGGCACGTCCCTGGCCAACGCCGTCCGCTACGGGGAGGTCCTGATCTCCACCATAGACAACGACGATTACGGGCGGACCGGCGCCGGCGAGCTCGACTCGAAGGAGGCCATTGACCAGCTCCGCTCCGTCGAGGGCGTGGACATGGTGGCCCACCTGCGCGAGGTCCCGCAGGGTACGAAAGGCTCGCTGCGCTCCGAGACGATAGACGTGGGCGAGATAGCCCGCGCCTTCGGCGGCGGCGGCCACAAGCTCGCCGCCGGTTACACGACCACCCGACGCCCGCACGAGGCCAGGGACGAGCTCCTCGGCGTCCTGCGCGGCGTCGTGGACCTCGGGGAGAAGAGATAGCCGACGGGTCGCCATCCGGCGCCCTGCTGCTGGACAAGCCCACCGGCCTCACGAGCGCGCGCGCGATCTCGAAGGTCAAACGCCTCTTTCCTAAAGGGACCAGGATCGGGCACACCGGCACCCTCGACCCTCTCGCCTCCGGCCTCCTCGTCCTCGTAATCGGCCGGGCGACCCGCCTCGCCCGCTACGTCACCCCCATGGACAAGTCCTACACGGCCACAGCCCGCCTCGGCCACGTCTCCGACACCCTGGATGCCGAAGGGGAACCCAGGCCCGTCGAAGGCCCCCTCCCGGACGCGGACACCATCCGCGCCGGGCTCCCCGAGTTCACCGGCCGCATCCTCCAGGTACCGCCGATGACCTCGGCCCTCAAGGTCGGCGGACGCCGCCTCTACGACCTCTACCGAAGCGGCGTCGAAGTCCAACGGGAGCCCCGTCCCGTCGAGATCCACGCCCTCAGCCTCATCTCCACGGACCCGGACGGCGGCACCGCCACCTTCGAGATCTCCTGCAGCAGCGGCACCTACGTCCGGTCCCTGATCTCCGACCTCGTCCACTCTTTGGGCTCCGGCGCCTACCTGACAGCCCTCCGCCGCACCCGCGTGGGCGACCTCCTCGTCCAAAACGCACTACCCCCGGCAAACCTCGACGAACACCACATAAATAACCGCATAATACAACCAGCAGATGTGCTACGGGGTCTGTCCGCGGTCGAGGTGGCTGGGGCGGACCGGGTTGCTGTGTGCAATGGGCGAAAGATGGGGGCTTTCGGGGTGGAGGGCAGTTACAGGGTCATGACGGGTGGGGAGTTGCTGGCCGTTTACAGGGACGAGGGCCCGGAGGCCAGGGCCGAGGTGGTGTTGTGCGCGCCGTAGTGGTGGCACTCGGCAACTTCGACGGGGTGCATCTCGGCCACCGGGCGGTACTGGCGCGGGCGGTCGAGGAGGCGCGGCGTAGGGACGGCCGGGTAGTTGCGGCGACCTTCTGGCCACACCCGCGTTCCGTGCTCGGGAAGGGGGAGCCGCCGGGGCTGCTCACGACCCTGGAGGCGCGCCGGGAGGAGTTGTTGCGAGGAGGCGCCGAGGAGGTTCGGGAGGTCCCCTTCGACGCGGCGCTCTCCAAGAAGAGCCCGCGGGAGTTTGTCGAGGACGTGCTTCTCGGGCAGCTAGGGGCGTCGGCGGTCGTCGTGGGCGAGAACTTCCGGTTCGGTTACAAGGCGTCGGGCGGCGTCGAGGACCTGACCCGGATCATGCGCGAGCACGGGGGGGACGCTTACGCGGTCGAGGTGCGCGGCGGAGAGGCGGGGATCAGCTCCACCCGCATCCGCTCGCTGCTCTTGCGGGGCGAAGCGGCCGAGGCGGGGGAGCTGCTGGGGAGGCCCTACGCGGTGCGAGGCGAGGTCGTGGTCGGGGACCGGCGGGGGAGGACCATCGGCTTCCCGACCGCCAACGTGAGGCCCGACCCGGCCGTCGTGGTGCCTGCGAGGGGCGTCTACGCCTGCCTGGTCCGCGTCGGCGAAGACATCCACGCGGCGTGCACCAACGTTGGCTTCGCGCCGACCTTCGAGCGCGGGGAGAGCAGGATAGAGGCGCACCTGCTGGACTTCGGGGGGGATCTCTACGGGCGGGTCGTCGAGGTGCTGTTCCTGCAGAAGATACGCGGGGAGCGGCGGTTCTCCGGCGTGGAGGAGCTAAGGGCACAGATCGGGCGTGACGTGGAGGAGGCGCGTCGGTTAACGGAAGGTTACGCGTGAGCTCGCCGCCGAGAGGCGGGGATGGCATAAGATACGTGTGGTAGCATATCGGGTTGAACAGAGTGAGATCCGAACAGAGAAAAGAACTCAGAGGAGAAGGAAGAAGTTGGCTGTCGTAGAAGGTAAGCAAGAGATCATCCAGGAGCATCGGACGCACGAGGGCGACACGGGGTCGCCGGAGGTTCAGGTGGCGGTGCTGACCAAGCGCATCTCGCACCTCACGGACCATTTGCGCACGCACAAGCACGATTTCCATTCCCGCCGGGGTTTGCTCAAGCTGGTCGGCAAGCGTCGGCGTCTGCTCAAGTACGTTCAGAAGAAGGACGTCGAGCGCTACCGATCGCTTATCGCCAGGCTCGGCCTGCGCCGCTAGGTCCGGCCACCCCACCAGAAACAAGAGGAGATTACATGCGTCTAGAGATCCCAGTAGGCGAGCGCTCCGTCGTGCTCGAAACCGGCAAGCTGGCCAAACAGGCCGGCGGCTCGGTGACGGCCCAACTCGGCGATACCGTCCTGCTTTCGACGGCGACCCGTTCGTCCAACCCGCGCCCCGGGGCGACGTTTCTGCCCCTGAGCGTGGACATAGAGGAGAGGATGACCGCGGCGGGCAAGATCCCCGGCGGCTTCCTCAAGCGCGAGGGGAGGCCGTCTGATAGGGCGATCCTCACCTCAAGGCTAACCGACAGGCCGATAAGGCCGCTCTTCCCCAAGAACTACCACTACGAGATCCAGGTAATCGGTACCGTCCTTGTCGCCGACCAGGACACCCCCTACGATACGGTCAGCATGGTCGGCGCCTCCGCCGCGCTCGCCCTGTCCGACCTACCGTTCGACGGCCCGATAGGCGCCGTGCGCGTCGGCCGCTCGCTCGACGGGGACTTCATCCTCAACCCGACCTACGCCCAGATAGCGGAGAGCGACCTCGACCTCGTCGTCGCCGGCACCAAAGAGGCCATCACGATGGTCGAGGCCGGCGGGAACGAGGTGCCGGAGGACGTAATGGTCGAGGCCCTGCAGCTCGCCCAGGATACCGTCATGGCGCAGGCTGAAGCCATAGACGCCTGGGCCGCCGAGCACGGCAAGGCCAAGCAGGAGATCCTGGAGCCCGAGCAGAACCCGTTCCTCGCCGGTCTGCGCGAGAAGTACCTCGACCGGGTCAAGGACGGTCTCGTGCAGACCGACCGCCGGGCCCGCCGCGGGGCGCTGGCCGAACTGAGCGATGAGCTGGTCGAAGGCCGGGACGAGGAGGAAGTGCCCTTCATCAAGGACGCGCTCTACGCGCTCGAGAAAGAGGCCTTCCGCAAGCTGTACCTGGAGGACCGCAAGCGGACAGACCTCCGGGCGTTCGACGAGATCCGGCCGACGACCGCCGAGGTTTCGGTGCTCCCGCGGGTCCACGGCACCGGCCTCTTCACCCGTGGCGAGACGCAGGTCTT
>JALZNL010000282.1 GCA_030857715.1 Actinomycetota bacterium
TCGGTCGGAACCGGTTCGGGATCTTCTAGATCGTTGAAGCGTACGTGCTTCGTGCGCCGGGCCGGCACGGTCACTCGATAGGGACCGGCAGGCTCCCGATCCGAGAAGAACACCGTGATCTCGACCCGCGCATCCCGATCCGAAGCGTTGAGAATGCAGGCGGTCTCGTGGCTCGTGAACTGCGGTTCTGGGCCGTTGCTCCAGCCGGGGATATAACCCTCGGCTATCGCCCAACGCTTACGCCCGGTTGCTGCCTCCACCGTACTCACGCCCCCTTCGTTGTAGTCGCGGGTCTTCCGTAACCGGTGAAGGCGACAGAAGCCGAGCCAAACGGGGCCAATGCGGCCGAATGTCGGCGTCCATGATCGGCCTCCTGATCTCCCGGTGACAAGGATAGCATTTCCTAGTTCCGATTCACAAGATACAGAGCGTCCCTTATGAGACCCTTACCAATTTATTAAGAAGTAGTTAATACAAGAGATCGATTCCACGCCTCGTCCGCGATTGCGCATTATCCTCGCAGTTTTCGAAACGAATCGGCACCGCGCCGACGCTCGCCTTGCAGCCGCGATCTCATTTTAGAGAAGGCTCGGCGGTCTGCATCTCTGCTTTTGTGCGGGGTTGGGCGAACGGTCAGCGGGAGCCAACCGCTCGCGAGAACAACTATCCTCGTCTACTCGCTCGACTCGGGGCGGTGGGGCGCTCGATTCCCCTCGAACCGGTTGGTCTCCTGGAGGGACCGGCTACTCCTCCGTAGGGATGGGGGTCTCCTGGAGTGCCCGGGCGACGTGGAAGAGGTACTGGGCGTAGGTGCGGGCCATCGCCTTGGTCCATTCCTTGCCGTGGTCCGTCTCCGGATAGGTGGGTCCGGGGCCGGGGCCCATCTTCCAGTAGGTCCAGGCGGCGTGCGGAACGCAGAAACCGATGTCGATAACGCCCTGGGCGAGTTGGGAGATGATGTGGGCGCCGTCCTCGTTGCCGGTGACGACAAAGCCCGCGACCCGCCCGTAGGCGATCATCTGCCCCGCTTCGTTCTGCTCGGAGAGCATGGCATCCATCCTCTCCAGCGCCCGCTGGGCGAAGCTGGAGGACTGCCCGAGCCAGGTCGGGGTGGCGAAGACGCGGATGTCCGAGTCGAGGATCTTTTGCCGGACCCCCGGCCACTCGTCGCCGTCTCCCTCGTCGGAGCTCACGCCGGGCGCGATGTTCAGGTCCACCAGGCGTACGGTCTCGCACTCGACGCCCCTCTCGTCGAGGTTGGGGATCACCTCGCCCGCCAGCATCCGCGTGTTCGACTCCTCGGGCGCCTTCTTGAGCGTGCAGTTCAGGATTAGTGCTTTCATACGCGGCATTGCTCTATCCTTTCTTTCCGCCGAGGGCCAACCCGTAGAGCCCTCGCCCGTCCGTGCGCCAGTCGAGCAGCGCGAGCCCGGCATCGTCGAACATGCGATCGACCTCCTCGCGGGTGAACTTGGCGCTTATCTCGGTGCGCATACCTTCCCCCGCGCCGAAGCTCGCTTCGAGCCCGAGGTCTGCTATCTCCACTTTCTGCTCCACCTCTGAGAAGAGCCACATCTCTATCCGGCGTTCTCCCGGGTTGGAGAGCGCCCGATGTACGAAGAGTTCGGGACAGAACTCTCCCCCGGGTCGCTCGTTCGGGACCTCGAGCAGGTTCTTGTTGAACCGGGCCGTCACCCCGTCACCGTCGTCGTAAGCTGCTACCAGGGTCCTCGCGTCCTTGACGAGATCCACTCCGAGCAAGAGATGGTCCCCCTATCGCAGCCCGCCACGGAGCTCGCACAGAAAAGATCGCCTCCTTTGCGGGGTGAAGTTGCCGAAGGTGCCCCCGAGGAAGATCATCAGTCGTCCTCCGTCCCCCGGGCCTCCGAGGAGCCGTCCCAGCTAGCGGTCGAAGTCCCCGACGAAGCCCGAGATCTCCAGGCCCGGGTACTCCTCGAGGAGCCTTTTCGCGCTCCCCCTGAGGACGCTCTCGCTCACGTCGAGCGGCACGTGGCGTAAAGCACCGCCGGACCGACCGCTGGTGTTGGGCATCGCATCTAGCAGGGCGCGGGTCTTGCTCGCCGACCCGGATCCAAGCTCGATCAGCTCCCGGTATCGGGCGCGCTCGACGATCTCGTCGGCCATCTCGTGCAAGATGGAGAGCTCCACGCGGGCCTGGTAGTACTCGGGTAGGGCCATTATCTCCTCGAAGAGCTTCGAGCCCCTCTCGTCGTAGAAGTACTTAGGCCAGGGCGAGAGGCCTTTGGGTACGTCGAGCAACCCCATCCTTACGTCTCGAATCATCTCGGAAAAGGACTCTGCGGTATCGTTCAACTCCTCTATCCGGATCTTTTCCCGTCCGTGGATCACAACCTTCGACCTCCTTTTTCTATGGCGGGGTCCTCTAAACGTCGCATGCACATCGGAAGCCGCAGAAGAGCTGTCGCCGTATCGGGAAGTCCCAGTTGCGAAAGGTGCTGCGAATCGCAGCCGGACGCGTCGCCCACGAGCCCCCGCGCAAGACCTTATATCCGGTCCCGAAGAAGATCTCCGAGTACTCCCTGTAAGGGAAGGCTCGAAAGCCCGGGTAGCCATACAGGTCCGTCGCGGTCCACTCCCAGACGTCCCCGATCATGCCTAAAGCCCCATAAGCGCTCGCCCCTTTGGGGTACGCCCCGACCTCCGCCGCGGAGAAGGCTATCTGGTCGAGGTTGGCGTGCGCAGGTCGTGGGAGACCGAGGAGATAAAGAGGTTCCTGAGCCGGTCGATCTCTCCCAAACGCTCGCCCTCCCCGCGGGTCCGACCGGCCGCCTCCTGCTCCAGCGCGAGCCGCCGCCTCAGGATGGCGGTGCCGAACCCGAAAACACCGAGCAAGACCAGCCGGGCGCCCAGATCCCGGAAGTCCCCCTCGCCTGGGGACCACCCGGGGAACGTAGGGTCGATGATCACCACGAGCACCGCGACGCCGGTCGTGTAGAGCAGGCCGCCTCGCAGCGTCGAGGTAGCCGTCGCGCAGACGACGGTCAGGAAAAAGAGGACGAAGAGCGGACCGCCCGGTTCCGCGCCGAGGAAGTAGATCAGGCCGCTCACAGGCAGGCCCAGCGCGTACTTGTAGGTGAAAGGGTGCAGCCGTCGTACCAGATGCCGGAGCAACTCGACGAGCAGGAGGTATGCAGCGAATATCAGTATGAGCGCCCAGATCGGGAGCCCCGTGCGGCCCGTCGCGGGTTGCACGAGCGTGATCAACAACAGCGCGGCGAGACTACCCCATTCCAACGCCAGAAGCGCACGGTCCGGGAAGCGTTGTAGCTCCGACCCCGCTGGGTTAGCCGACCTACGCATTCTACTCCTCGAGCCTAAAACCGCTGCGGATACCATTTCCTGGAGAGAATCTTCTCTACCCGCCTCCTCCTTCGAAGGACGGATAGAGAGCCATCCCCCCGTCCACGAACAGCGTGGCGCCGGTGACGTAGGAGGCCTCGTCGGAGACCAGGAACGCCACACAGGCGGCGACCTCCTCCGGCTCCCCCCACCGGCCCCAGGGGACGAGCTTCTCGACCGCCGCGCGCTGCTCAGGGTCGTCGAGCTTCTCCCGGTTTATGGGCGTGGCAATGGCCCCCGGGGCTACGGCGTTCACCCTCACGCCCCTCCCGGCGAACTCCAGCGCAAGGGTCTCGGTTAGCATCTTGAGCCCGCCCTTCGTGGCGGCGTAGTGGGCGAAACGGGGCCAGGGGATGCGCTGGTGTACGCTCGACATGTTGACGACCACCCCGCCCCCGTTCTCGACCATAACCTTCATGGCCTCGCGGCACGCCAGGAACACGCTCGGCGAGTCGAACCTGGGGAGGCAGAGCTAGTCTACAGTCCCGTCCATCCCCACGAGGGCTGCGGTGTGCAGGTCGCCTATGACCCCGTGGTCCTCTATCGGGAGGTATGCCATGCGTCCCTCTCCTACTTCGTCTCGATCGGGTGGTCGCCGTACTCGTGGCGCATCACCGCCACCGCCTTGGCCCAGGGACGATCCGCATCGCGGGACTCGTAGAAGCCCCAGACCGCCTGGGCGAGCAGCGGGATCGGTACCTCCTTCTCCATCGCGTATCGCACCCCCCAGACCTGCTCCCCGGTATCCTGGACGCGGGACTCGAGCGACGAGAGGTCGCCGTACTCGCGGAACCCCTCCTCCATCAGCTCCACCAGCCAGCTCCGGACCACCGAGCCGTGGTTCCAGTTGTGAAAGAGCGCGGGCATATCCAGCTCGTACTCCGAGCGCATCAGGAGCTCGACCCCCTCCCCTATCGCCTGGACCATGCCGAACTCGATCATGTTG
>JALZNL010000283.1 GCA_030857715.1 Actinomycetota bacterium
GTGTCCACCTCTATGGAGGTGCCCGACGGCGCCCCACCGAAGAGCGTCACCTCTCCGCCTTTTCGTACCAGCTGCAGGGCCTGCTCCCAAAGTTGCGGGATGCCCACCGCCTCGATCACCACGTCCGTCCCGCGGCTTTCTGGGGTCCACTCCCGAACGGCCTCGATAGTGTCCACCCCCTCGGCAGCCTCGACCGTCTCTTCGGCCCCCAGCCGCTTGGCGACCGCGAGCCGTGCGGGGCTCTTGTCCACGCAGATCACCCGGGCCCCGCGCTCCGTGGCCAAGCGGACGAACATCAGGCCGATCTGGCCGGCCCCGATGACCGCCACCGTGTCCCCCACGGAGATGGGCGTCCGAACCACCCCGTGCACGGCGCAGGCCAGGGGCTCTAAGAGCGCCGCCCGGCTGAACTCCATCCCCTCGGGTATCTCGTACAGATTCTGATCCACGATCCGCGAAGGCACCACGATGTACTCGGCGAAAGCCCCGTTGAGGAAGGCGAGATCTTCGCACATGGACTGGTCGCCGACCTTGCAATAGTAACAACGATTGCAGGGTGCGGAGTTGGCCCCGACCACCCTGGTGCCCGGTCGCCATGCCTCGGCCCCCTCCCCGACCTCCTCGACCGTCCCCCCAAACTCGTGCCCGAAGGGGGAGGGGGTCACCTTGATAAGCGTAGGGTGTCCCCGCTTGTAGGTCTTCACGTCTGTGCCGCAAGTGAGTGCCGCACCTATGCGCACCAGAACCTCGCCCGGACCCGGTTCCGGAGCCGGAACATCCTCCATCCTTACGTCGCCAGGCTCGTAAAACATCGCCGCTCGCATGGGCGCCACCTCCCGGTCAGCTTGGCGCGTCGAGGTCAAACACCAACGTCGCCCACACTAGCACAAAGACAATCCTTCCTCGCCGCGCGGGCGGGCGAGAGCATCTGGGGCGCCGACCATCCGAGGTGCTATAGTGGAGCGTAACGACGGGAGGGGTCTTAGGGTGACGATCTCGCTTAATGCGGACAAGGGCCGTTTCGGGGCGCGCGCCGCCGTAGCAGCGTCTGGGCTCTCGTAAGATGGGCCAGACGGACTACGTTATCGGGATAGATTGCTCGACCACCGCCACGAAGGCCGTGGTTTGGGACCGCGAGGGCAATGCCGTCGCCGAAGGGCGCGCCTCCTTGACCCTGAGCGTCCCGCGGCCCGATTGGGGCGAGCAGGACGCGGAGGAGTGGTGGCGCTCGACGGTCGTCGCGCTGCGTCGCGCCGCCCGGGCGGTCGACGCCCGTAAGATCGGCGCCGTCGGCATCACGCACCAGCGGGAATCCTTCGTGTGCCTGGATGCGGAGGATCGTCCGATAAGGCCCGCGATATTGTGGCTGGACTCGCGCGCGCGGGACGAGGTCGAACGGTTCGGCTCCGAGGAGGTGCACCGGATCACCGGCAAGCCCCCGAACCCGACCCCCGGTTTCTACAAGTTGCTGTGGCTGCGGGAACACGAGCCGGACGCGCTCGAGCGGACCGCCAGGATGGTCGAGGTGCACGCGTTCCTGGTGCACCGCTTGACGGGGCACTGGCGCACGTCGTGGGCGAGCGCCGACCCTCTAGGGCTTGTCAACATGCAGACGTTCGACTGGTCGGAGGAGCTGCTCGACACGGTGGGTTTGAACCGCGAGCAGATGTGCGAGATCCGCCCGCCCGGCGAGGTGATCGGGGAGCTACGCGACGACGTGGCCAAGGAGATCGGGCTCCCGGCCGGCCTGCCGATCGTGAGCGGCGCGGGCGACGGTCAGGCGGCGGGCCTGGGGGCCAACATCACAGGGCCGGGTCGGGCCTACCTGAACCTTGGTACCGCCGTGGTCTCCGGCACCTACAACGAGCACTACAGCTGGGGATCCGAGTATCGGGTGCTCTCCGGACCAATACCGAGGACCTACACCCTGGAGACGCTGCTCGCGGCCGGCACGGACACGGTGAGCTGGTTTGTCGAGAAGTTCGCCGGCATTCCGGCCGACGAGCTAAGAGTGGGCTTGAGCGCGGAGCAGATCCTGGAGGCGGCCGCCGCACAGGTCGGGCCCGGCTCGTCCGGTCTGCTAGCGGTGCCGTACTGGAACAACGCCTCGACGCCGTACTGGGACCTCACGGCGCGCGGGGTCATGCTCGGCTGGACCAAGGCGCACGGCAAGGCGCACGTCTACCGGGCCATCCTCGAGGGTATCGCCTTCGAGCAACGGCTCATGACGGAGGCCGCGGAGACCGATCTAGAGCGGCCCATCGAGCACATCCTGGCTCTGGGCGGCGGCTCGCGCAGCCCGCTGTGGTGCCAGATCCTGGCCGACGTTTTGCGACGCCCGGTCTCGGTAACCAAGGAGGTCGAGAGCACCTGTCTCGGGGCCGGTATGTTGGCGGCGGCCGCGTCCGGGATGCACGACGGTATCCGTGAGGCAGCCGCGGCAATGTCGGGCACGTCCGCCCGCTTCGAGCCCGACGAAAAAAGAACGGCTCGCTACGACCGTCTCTACACCGATGTCTACAAAGAGATTTACCCTCACCTCGCCCCACTCTTCCCGGCGCTCGCGAACGCCCTCAAGGAAGGAAAAGCCTAAAAAATGCGCCAAGCAAGGACACAGGAATGGTGGGTCGAAAAGGTGACGGCGATCGGCACCCCGCGCGCACGACGCAGCATTCGGGCGTACAAGCAGACAAAGAACTCTCTGGGGTGAGCCCATTACCAGGTTACCAAGGATCTCTCCATCCGGCACCACTGCAGCTCGTGGAACGCGCGTTCTCGAACGTTAGCGGTCCGCGATAGACTGCCCGAAGTGGGTGAGAGAGCCCTCAAAGCAGTGACGTGCCCGCGGCTGCGCGCTATTGGTGCCCGATGGTGGCCGCCCGGTTCTGCATTGCGAGCCCTTCCTCGCTCTTCTTGTCCTACTCTCCTGTGACTGCGCCCAGCGTCAGACCCTTCACGAGATAGCGTCTTACGGCGAGGCCGACGACGACCATGGGCAGCGCCACGACCGTACCTATCGCCGTGAGCTGACCCCAGTCTACCCCGGTCTGCGTGATCAGCGCCGATGCGGCTACCGGGAGTGTCTGGCTGCCCGGGCCGCTAAACGTCGTGGCGAAGACATAGTCGTTCCAGGAGAAGACCAGGCACAGTATCGCCGTGGTAACAATACCTGGAGCGGTTAGCGGCAGCGCCACGCGCCAGAAAGTTTGAAACTTGGACGCACCGTCCACCATTGCCGCCTCTTCCATCGCCTTGGGCAGGTCCGCGAAGAAGGCGTGCATTATCCAGATCGCGAACGGCAGGTTGAACGTGAGGTAGGCGATGATGAGCCCCCATATCGTGTTGATCAGGTGCAAGAACGTGAACCCGACGTACAGCGGAAGGATCACGGCCGCGATCGGCGCCATCCGCGTCGAGATGATCCAGAACGCCAGATGGCGCTTGCCGCGGAAGTTGACGCGGGCGAGACCGTACCCGGCGAAGATCCCCAGGGTGGTGGCGATGATGGTCGATATACCGGCGGCCAGCATGCTGTTGCGGAAGTAGAGCAGGAGGCTGTTGCCCCCGGCGTCCAGGCTGACGTAGTTTCCCAGGGTCGGCTCGAACGCTATCAGCGGCGTGGTCGAGAGGACGTCGGCGAGCGACTTGAACGAGGAGAGCACCATCCAAAAGACCGGCACGAGCGTCCAGAGGAGCACGAGGAGCAAGAGTCCATAGAGGACGATCCACCTTCCCAACGAGCCTGCGGTCTTGTTCATCCCGCCAACCCCCTTTGCTTAAGCATCGTGGTGAACAGGTTGGCGATCAAAATGGAGATCGCGAGCATTACTAGGCCGATGGTCGCGGCGTAGCCCAGTTGCAAGAAGCGGAATGCGACCTCGTAGAGCCCCATGGGGATGATCTTGGTAGCGTTGGCCGGTCCGCCGCCGGTCACCTGCCAGACGATGTCGAAGTAACGCAGCGCGTCCATGGACCGGACCAGGAGCGCCACGAGGACGATGCCGGAGATCGAGGGCAAGACTATGTGCCAGAGCCTCCTCCAGTAGCCCGCCCCGTCGACCTTGGCCGCCTCCAGCACCTGCTGCTGCACGGACACCAGCCCGGCGAGCGTGATCAGGGTGATGAGTGGCGTCCACTCCCACACGTCCATCAAAACGACTGCTACGAATGCGGGCACGTCCTCCCCGAGGATGTTGCCCGTGTATATGCCCGTTTCCTCTAGTACCCAGGAGTAGAGGCCGTAGGTCGGGTTGATCAGAAACCGTCCGAGCAGCCCCACGATCACCGGTGCGATGAACATTGGTATCAAGATCAAGGAGAGAGCCAG
>JALZNL010000018.1 GCA_030857715.1 Actinomycetota bacterium
TCACCACCAGCGCCTCCGCAACCCCCTCTTCGGCCGCGAGATCCGTCACGAGCCGCGCGGAGTCCCAGGTACTTTCGGCTTCGTCCTCCAACCGGACGGCTTCTCCCGGCACACCCTCTTCTCGCAAGACGCGCGCCATCACCTCGGCCTCGCTCGGCGGATGTTTCCCGAGCCCGCCCGTTACCAGGACCCGGTCCACCCGTCCTGCCGCGTGCAGCCGCGCCGCGTGCCGCACCCTGGCGTCGAGCGTGCGGCTCGGCTTCCCTCCGGGTAGAACCTGCGTCCCGAGCACGACCGCATACCGTGGCCGCTCCTCTTCGGCGGCGGTGGCCCGTTCGCTTCCGAGATAGACCCCGAGCAGGCGGCGAAGCTCGCCCGCGATGCCCCCGAAGAGCAGCCGGCTCAAGCGCCGACCACGGACCTTGCCCGCACGAGGTCATCGGGCGAGTTGACGTTCATCAGGAGGAGGTCCGGGTCCCCCAGCGACCGCAACTCCGCCTCCGAAACGTAGACGACGGCGTCCAGCCCGCGCAGAAACTCCCGCGCGGCCCGCACTCCGACGTCCAGGGCGGATCGGAGGCGGGGCAGTACCTCGCGGGAGTACGCGGCGCAGAGAGGATGCGTACGCCCCCCGTCCTGTGGAACGGCGGCAAGGGCACCGCGATCCTGCAGAACCTCGAGAAGGTGGTCGACGAGATCGGCGCTCAGAAAAGGCATGTCCCCGGCGGCGACGAAAACGAGCGGGAAGCGGGCCGCCGCCAGCCCGGCCTCCATGCCGGCGAGGGGTCCCTGCCCGGGGCGGTCGTCGCCGACGGTAAGGACGCCCGGTGGGGCCGTGCCTCCGCCGGCCACGATCACCTCCCCGCAGCGGACCGAGAGCGCCCCGGCGACGCGCTCGACGAGGGTCTCACCGCCAACCTCCAGGAGCAGCTTGTCGCGGCCCATCCGGCGGCTCCGTCCGCCCGCGAGGATCACACCCGAGGCGGGCGCGCTCAGGTGGCCGTCCCGAGGGCGGCCTCTCCCCTGAGCCTTCCCACCTTGCTCCGCAGGGCCAGGACCCGGTCGCGCCGGCCAGCCGTGTCCGCGCGGCGGGCGAGGCGTTTGGAGACGGCCAGATCGACGGCCGCCCCGTGGACCTTGCGCGCGCGCGACCACGTCCCGAAGCGGCCCGTGAAGATCAGGCCGAGGTAGTAGCCCGTCTTGCGGAAGTAGCTCGGCAGTATGCGGTACTCCTCTGCGGTGATCGTGCCGGCCCCCACCTCCTCGCGCAGCTCTTCCCGTATCACGCGCCGCTCCATCCACAGCCACAACATTATGATGACGATGTAGAGCAGGATCACGAAGAACAACACCACGTAGGCCACCGGCCCGAACGTCGTCGCCGTAAAGTTGAACGCCGCGTGCAGCAGTATCGCCCCCGTAAGCCCTACCAGCGGCAACAGCACCTTCAAGAGGGGGCTGCGGACCCACGGTATTAGGCCGATCCCGATCCCCGTGAGCGACGCGAAGGCCGCGTGGGCGAAGCCGCCGAAGACCCGGCGCACCACGAAGGTCTCGGAGCCGAACTGCAGCCCGTAAAGGATGTCTTCGGCTATGGCGAAGCCGAAACCGACCGCAGACCCGTAGACGATCCCGTCCATCACCCCCGCAAACTCGACGAGCCCCCGCCTGCGCGCCGCGGCGTACGCTATGAGAAAGGCTATGAGCAGGGCGAGGCCCTTCGCGGTCTCCTCGACCGGCGGCGCCACGAACACCGCCGTCACGAACGACGCGGCCTGGTTGCCGACGAGGCTGCTGATCGTGATCGACGCTATGGTGTTGAAGACGAGCGAGATTGTGGTCGCCACCGCGAAGCCCCAGATGAAGACCGGGATCACGTACCGCAGAGACTCCCGCTCGTAGAGGTCGATGAACCGAACGAACAGCAGGTAAAGCACGGTCTGAACGATGCCGATTCCTACGAGCGAGGCGCTCAGGGACATTCTTATATTCCTCCGGGAGATTTCATGGGCCGCAAGTATACCCACTCTTGCTAGAATACCCCCAGTGGACCCGAGAGGAGAGATTTGGACAGGGACCCCCAAGACCGAAACTCCATACTCGACGCCCTCGGGCACCTGACCCACGGGGTCTACGTGCTCGGGACCCGCCGCGGGCGCCAGTCGAACGCGATGGCGGCCTCCTGGGTGATGCAGACCTCCGAGCGCCCCCCCTGCGTGGCCGTCGCCATCCGCAACGATCGCTACACCCACGACATCGTCGTGGAGAGCGAGACGTTCGCCCTGAGCGTCCTGCGCGACGACCAGGTCAACGTCGCCACCCACTTCGGGGAGACGAGCGGCGAGTACGACGACAAGCTCCGCGGCGTCCCATACGGCCTTACCCCGAACGGCTCGCCTTACCTCCTCGACTGCCTGGCCTACCTCGACTGCCGCATGATGGACCGCGCCCGCGCCGGAGATCACACGGTCTTTGTCGGCGAGGTCACCGCCGGGGAGACCCTCGACGCGAGCTTCCCCCTGATCTACGACCCGGGCGAGTACGAGGAGGCCCTCCGCTAGATGACCCCCACAGCCCGCCTCAGAGAGCTCGGCCTGGAACTCCCTCCGGTCGCCACGCCCGCCGGCTCCTACGTCCCCGCAACCCAGGCAGGTCCCCTAGTCTTCACGGCCGGCCAACTCCCCTTACGGGATGGCGAGATCCACCGCACCGGCAAGGTCGGCGCCGCCGTTACCCCAGAGGAGGCGAAGGAATCCGCCAGGCTCTGCGCCCTGAACGCCCTGGCCGCCGCCGCTGAGAGGGCCGGAGGCCTGGACAACCTGCGCGACGTCGTCAAGGTCACGGGTTTCGTGGCCTCCGCCCCCGGTTTCAACGGCCAGCCCGGGGTCCTGAACGGCGCCTCCGAGCTTCTCGGGGAGGTCTTCGGAGAAGCCGGCCTCCACGCCAGATCCGCCGTGGGCGTGGCCGAGCTCCCGCTCGACGCCCCCGTAGAGGTCGAGCTTATCGTCAGCCTGGATCCCCCCGCCTGACCCTTTTTTCCGGACGGCTTCGACGGTATAATCCGTTCTGTCGTATACGTTAGAATCGGAGGCAAGCATTGAATATCACCAGGGAGAAGACGGACATCAGGTTGTACACGGGCAGTTACTGCCCCTACTGCCGGAGGGTAAAGCAGGAGTTGGACAGGCTCGGCCTCGACTACGAGCCGGTCAACGCGGACGAGGACGGGCGGCAGGAGGTCATCCGGCTCTCGGGGCAGCGGGCGATCCCGGTTGTGACCATCGGCGAAGATGTTCTCGTGGACTCCTCGACCATTATCCGCGAGCTCCGCAAGCGCTACGCATAAAGAGGAGGCCTTAAGGTTTTGAGGTGTTGGGAAGCCGCGGCGCCGGACCGGGCCACAATGTCTGTAGCCCGGCTTGTGGGAGGATCGATTCTCATGAACTCCGCTGTAAGGTCTTGAAAACCTAGAACCTCAAAGCCTAAAGCCTCAGAGTCCGGAACCTAAAACCCGGCAAACCATTGCGCGAACCGCTGAAGACGCTACGCCTGAGCGTCGGGAGGCTCTTCCCCGTTTAGCAGATCGAGGACGTAAGTGGCGTAGAAGGCGAGCGACTCTTCGGGCCCCTCGTCCAGGAAGGCGCGGGCCTTGCCGACGGGATCCAGGGCGAAGCCCCTCACCTCGACCACGGGGCCTTCGCCCCACGTCTCAGGTGGCCGCCAGGCGGCCCCGAGGCCGGCGTTTCTGCGGATGATCTCACCCAGAAAGCTGCCCACCCCGCCGACGAGCCCTTCCGTGACGGGCGTGCGGCCCTCGTAATCTTCGTCCGCGAGGGCCGCCATGAGGAGGTCCTCCACGAGGGGCAGGTAGTCCGGCTCGTAGTCCAGGTCCAGCCCCCAGTGGCGGCTCGCGACCGCCCGGAACAGGCCCGCCGCCTCCTCCGGGCGGTCGACGCGGACCCGGAGCAGGTCCAGTTGCAGCAGCGCGGACGGAGAGTGACCGCACAGGAACCACAGCCTATCGGGCACCGGGTAGGCGCTCAGCAGCTCCACGCGGGCCTCCGCCTCCTCGGAGTTGCGCAGCGCGGCGATGCGCCCCGCGAACTCGAACTCGCCGCGCTCGTCCCACGGCCCGGTCGCGACCTCCACGAAGAACGCCTCCTCGTCCTTGAGGAGGTAGATGGGCAGCACGGCCCGGCCCAGCGGAGAGCGGATCTCCTTGAAGAGCTCGAGGATCTCGCCGCCGCGTTCCTCCAGCTCGCCCGCGACCCTGAGGATGGTCGCCGGACGGGGCGCGTCGGGTTCGAGCCGGATGGGCCCGCGGGGCTCTTCCCGCGCCCCCCCCTCCGGCATCTCCGGCGCATCTTCCTCGCCCCTCCAGAACACTCCCCTGCGGCCTCCAGCCTAGATCCACGAACAGCGCGAGTTTAGCATCGGCGGGGGTTTGCCCGCAGCACGCCGATGGACTATCTTTACACCCATGCCCGAAAGACAAGAGCTACTACTTGTGCGCCACGGACAGTCCACGGCCAACGCGAAGGGGGTATGGCAGGGCCAGATGGAGTTCTCTCTCTCCGAGGAGGGACGCCGGCAGGCGACTTTAGCGGGGCAGGCCCTGGCCCGCATGGATTACGACGCCCTCTACAGCAGTCCGCTGGCCAGGGCTTTCCAGACCGCCGAGATCATTGCCAGCGAGTCCGGCTTCCCCGGCGAGGTCGCGCCGGTGCGGGGCCTGATCGAACGCCACGGCGGCGTCCTCGAAGGCCAGACGTGGGCCGAGCAGGAGGAACGCAACCCCGAGTTCGCCCGGAAGTTCCTCTCCCTACCAGAGGAGGAGCGCTGGACGTTCGCCGGCGCGGAGACCGACGAGGAGGTAATGGACCGCTTCGAGGCGGCGATGGATGAGATACGAGGCCATCATCCCGACGGCGCCCGCATCGTCGTCGTCTCGCACGGAGGCTCGATGCGGGCTTTCCTCAGGGACCGCTTCGGGCCGGAAGTGCTGCCCGGAACCCACAGGGCCGCCAACGCCTCGATCACGCGCATAGCCTGGGGCCGCAACGGCACGGGCCCTGATCTGCTGGACCTCGCCTCCACGGAGCACCTCACGGGCCAGGGCGGCCCGGACACCACGACGGTGGAGTAGCTTGTCAGCTAGTCAGCACCTCAGCCTGTCAGCCAAAACAAGAAGCTGACAAGCTGAAAGCGGAGGCGAAGCCGGCGTGCTGCAAGCGAAGGCGAAACCGGAGCGCAGCTTACCCCAGTGGGCGGACGGCGCGGGCGTTGGGTCCGCGGTCGTTGCGGCCGACCTCGTACTCGACGTCGCCGTTGGGGACGAGGGCGGCGGGATCCCCTTCGACCTCGGAGTGGTGGACGAAGAGGTCTTCGCCGGTCGGGCGGATCAGGAACCCGTAGCCCTTCTCCGGGTCGAACCACTTGACCCGGCCCTGCTCCCTGGAAGGGTCGGACGGCGCCGGGGGCTCCTCCGACTCGGACTGTCCGTTGGTCGAGGTTACCGACCACGCCTCGCCGTCGGATTCGGGTTCCGGGGCCTCCCCCGCGTCGGGTTCGAGGACGATGGAGTCCTCGGCGACCTTCACCACGACGGCGTCCACGCCGGCCCAGTGCTCTTTCCAGATCGGGTCTTCCGCGACCGCCGGGTCAAGCCAGAGGCCCCAACCGTCGTTCTCGCCGTGGTCGAGGACGCCCTCGAAGAGGACCTCCGGCTCCCTGGGTCCACGCTCGCGGCGGTAGATGTCGTTGCGCGAGCGGAAGGACTGCACCGAGGAGGCGCTGGTCCCGAGGGCGTCGGCGATCCAATCGTCCGCCTTGCCCGCCTCCACCCACTCCCGGATGCGGTCCATGTGCGGCTTTAACGCTATGCGCTTTCTGGAGTCTGCCATGCTACCGCCTGCTCCTTCTTGCCCTGCCGTTGATTTTGAGAGGTGTCTCTTCGGGCGATGATGGACGAGTTATCTTGATGCTGCCCGGCATTCTACCACCTCGTCCCCCTTCTATGAACCCTCCCGCCCGGAGGTGCCGGGCTGGTCGTCGCGCCCGGACTCCGGAGAGCCGGCCCACCTGGCACCACCGTCCTCCTCGGTCACGCCGGGGGCGTCCTTGGCCTGCGGGTCCTGCACCCGGGACGGCTCCTCGCCGGCGGCGGGCTCCTCGCGGGTCCGCACCCGCTCTTCCCTCTCCGCCGGGGCCGGCTTCGCCTCCGGCGGCTCATCCGCCGCGCCGCCGGAGACGGCACCACCCTCCGAGGCCACGTTGGCGTTCGCGGGTTCCTCCTGCCGGGTCGCCTCAGCCCGCGGCGGCTCGGGGTAGTCCTCGAAGCCCTCGCGGCCCAACTCCTGCAGCATCTCCCCCACTATGGGGGCGGGCAGGTCAATGCGCAGCGCCAGTTCTTCCGCCAGGCCGAGCGTCTCGTACTCGTCAGCGGCGGGCTCGTAGCCTAGAGTTCCGAGCGCCCGGGCGACCTCCGAGTTCGGGACCAGGGTGTTGCCGCCGGCGGCGACGCGCAGGTGCTGGAGGAGCGGCAGGTCCAGGCCGCCCACGACGCCGATCACGGGCTCCGTCTCGAAGATGCGGCGCCGGACGAAGAGGCGGGTGTCGTAGCCGTCGGCCCACCGGCGCAGCACCTCGCCCTCGTCCACGTAGTTGTACTGGGCGACCCTGTGCTGGAACTGCCCGAGCAGCCTACCGGCGAGGACGCGCAGGGCCCCGTCGCCAAAGAACCAGTCGTCGCCCTCCACCCTCATGAGGCCGCTGGTATGGGCGATGGTCAGGGGCTCCTCCTCGTCCTCGAAGGCCTCGCGGAAAGACCTCACCATCTCCAGCACCTCCTCGCGCGGGCGGCCGCTCTTCATGAGGGCGGCCTCGTAGACCACCATGGCCGCCAGGCCACCCTCGCCGGAGCTCTCATCGACCCGTTGGGCGGCCCGCTCAAGCCGCCGGTCGAAGTCCGTCAGGTTCTTGATCTTCCAGGCGGCCTCTACCGCCCTATCCGCTACTTCGACCATGGCATCTCCTCGACTCTAAAAAAAGGTTCTCCGCCAATATAGCAAGCATCTCCGTGACCCTCAATTCGTCTCTTTCAATCCATAGATCCCGGGGGCCGTCTGTACGAAGGGCGTCTGGGGGTTATCGCGGACGTCCACCGAGAGCCTGGCCCGCATCGTGTTCTGCGGCGTCCGGCCCGCGCTAGCGAGGTAGCCGGACTCCAGCGCCAGCTCCGTTATGTCGCCGTAGTGCAGGGGATGACCCACCTCCCGGAGCACCTCTCTGGCCGCGGCCTTGAAGCCCATGGCGCCTCTCACGCGCCTTCCGGCGAGACCTCCGGGTAGGCCCCGATCAGGCTGACGTAAGGGCAGTGCTCTTCGAGCCCGTCGAGCGCGCGCCTGACCCGCTCCTCGTCGGGATGCCCCCGGAAGTCCGCGAAGAACACGTAGGTCCAGGCGCGCTTGCGGCTCGGGCGACTCTCGATGCGGGTCAGGTTGATCCCCTGCCCCGCAAAGGCCGAGAGCGCGTCCTTGAGCACCCCGGGCCTGTCCTTTACCGAGAACACCACGCTGGTCTTGTCCCTCCCCGTCCGCGCCGCCCACGTCCGCCCGAGCACGATGAAGCGCGTCGTGTTGGTCCTCGCCTCCTGGATGTTGCGCGCCAGCACCTTCAGCCCGTGCGCCTCCCCCGCGAGCGCGCTGCCCACCGCCGCGACCCCGGGCTCCGCCGCGGCCCGCCGCGCCGCCTCCGCGGTGGATTCGACCTCCTCCAGCCGGGCGCCAGGGAGCTCCCGCCGCAGCCATGCCGCCGCCTGCGCCAGGGCCATCGGATGCGAGCATACGAGCGTGATGCCCTCTGGCGAAGCCTCCGACGAGAGCAGGTTCTGGGAGACCGGCAGGTAGACCTCGCCACAGACCTTGAGCGGGCTGTTCATCAGCTCGTCGAGCGTGTGGGTGACGGCGCCCTCCATCGAGTTCTCGACCGGGACGACGCCGTGCTCGGCCTCCCCCCTCTCCACGCGGGCGAACACGTCGGCAACCGTCGTCTGGGGCTGGAGCTCGATGCTCGTGCCGAAGGAGCGGAGGGCGGCCTCGTGGGTAAAGGTCGCCTCCGGGCCGAGGTACGCGACCTTCAGGCGCGTCTCCAGGGAGACGGAGGTGGAGATGATCTCGCGGAACACCGCCTCGAGCCCGCGCTTTGGGAAGCCGCCATCGCCGAGGGAGGCCACCCGGTCGAGGACCCGCCGCTCCCTGGCCGGCGCGTAGACCGCGAGGCCCTCGCGCTGCTTGAGCTCGCCGATCCCGCGCGCCAGCGCGGCCCGCCGGTCGAGGAGGCGCACGATCTCCGCATCCACCTCGTCTATCCCGGCCCGCAACTCGTCCATGCCCGGATCCGCCGCGGTCGCATTCCAGACGGTCTCGTCTGGTCCGGCTTCCGTGTCTACGTTCTCGCGTAAAGGTTCAGATGGGTTCACGGCGTCGCGGCCTTTCGTCGTGTGAAAGTGTCGGTCTGGATCCGGTATACGGGAGGGGCGTTCTCGCGCTTCAGGAGCGGGCGCGCCCCTCCCGGATAAATCGCCGCGTCGTCGGAGAAAGTAGCATGATGGCTACAAACTACCAGAGCACCACGGACGTTGTCAAAAGCCCCCGACGCCCAGGAGCAGGAGCACGGCCACCACACCTGCCACCCCGAAGCGGTAGAAGGCGAAGGCGCGCAGGCTGTGGTTCGTGAGGTAGTTGAGCAGGAACCGGATCGTGACGTACCCGACCGCCGCCGAGGTCACGAACCCCACGATGAACAGGAACGTCTGGGCCGCGTCCATCCCGCCCGAGATCACCTCCCCCACCTTCAGGCCCCCCGCCCCCGCGATGATCGGCACGCTCATCAGGAAAGAGAACCGCGCCGCCTCCTCGCGCCTGAGCCCGAGAAAGAGCCCGAGCGTGATCGTCGCCCCCGACCGTGAGACCCCCGGCACCAGCGCCGCAGCCTGGGCGAACCCGATCCCAACCGCCTCCCCGAACTTGAGCTTGGACGCCCTGCGGGTCCGCGTGCCGACAACCTCCCCGACGATGAATAGTGTTC
Source organism: Actinomycetota bacterium (assembly GCA_030857715.1). The sequence continues at coordinate 9,088 of JALZNL010000018.1, forward strand.
CCACCAGGACAAAGTTGACGACCACCACCCACGGAGACCGGACTATCTCCCCCTCGAAGAACGGCTCGAAGATGAACCCGATAAGCGCCGCGGGCACGGTGGCGGCGATGATGAGGTACGCCATGCGCTGGTCGGCGTCGTTGGTGAGGTCTCGGTGCGCGAAAGACCGGAAGAACGCGAAGGCCATCCGCAACAGGTCTCGCCAGAAGTACGACACGACCGCGACCAGCGTTCCCATGTGCAGCGCCACGTCGAAGGAGAGCCCAAACCGGTCCTGGTCCAGACCGAGAAAATACTGCCCCAACAAGAGATGCCCCGAACTCGACACGGGCAGGAACTCCGTGAGCCCCTGCACGACCCCGAGCACTATCGCCTGCAATAGCTCCAGCACGGATCAGGTCCTTCGGTCTAGAGGTTTCGGCGCGCATACTATTACAGAAGCCTGTCAGCTTGTCAGCCCGCTTCGGCCTTGCGGCCCCGCTTTCAGCATTTCAGCTTTTGGCTGCCCTGGACCCACCGGGCCGTGGGCGGGGAACCTCTCCCGGCAGCATCGTTTCGAGGAAATGCCTGACCGGCGCGAGGGACGACAGATGACTGGCTGTTGGCTGAGAGGCGCGGAGCGCCATGCTGACAAACTGAAGTGCTGACCGGCTGACAAGCGGAGGCGAAGCCGCAGCATGCTGACAGGCTCCTTTACGCTCTGCTGAGAGCGGCCAGGGCCCGCCAGTCCTTGAGCGTGATGCGTCCGGCTTCGATCTCTATGAGGTCGCGGCCGCGCATCTCGTTGAGGACCTTGGTCACGGACTCGCGGGTGGAGGCGACCATGGCGGCGAGGTCCTGGTGGGTGAGGCGGAGGTCTATGGTGACGACGCCGTCCCGACGGTCGCCGAACTTCTGGGCCAGGAGGGGCAGGAGGTTGGCGAGGCGGACTTCGGTCTCGCGGGGGAGGAGGCACTTGACGAGCTCCTCGTACTGGACCAGGCGCAGCTCGAGGAGCGTCATGATCTTGAACGCCACCCGGGGCTCCTGGCGGACGGCCCGCTCGACGAAGATCTTGGGCACCTTCGTGACCACGCAGTCTGTTACGGCCTCGGCATAGGCCCGCTGCCGGGCCTCGCCCGCGAAGGCCAGGTGCCCGAAGATGTCCCACGGCCTGAGCAGCCTGAGCGTCGCCTCCTTGCTGCCGGAGTAGGGCCGGAAGAGCTTCATCACCCCGGAGACGAGCACGTAGAGGGCGTCCCCGTACTCGCCCTCCCGGTAGACGGCGTCCCCGGGCCTGTAGGTCCGGTCCGCCGTGGCTATGCCCATCTCCTCCAGGAGCCGCAGGAGCGACCGGCACTCCTCCTCCTGGAGCCTGGTGTACTCCGGAATGGAGGGATCCATGTCCATCTAAAACCCCCCGACTACACGCTTTACGGCAAATTCTCCCAGCCTGTTACACATTGCTACAGTGTACCTTACCGGAGAACGGCAGCATAGCGGCAGGCGAAGCCCGGGGGCGGGACGGGTAGGTCCGATTCGGTTAGAATGGCGCGGACACGTACTCGAGAGAGGAGACGGGGTGCGCGAGCGGCTAACGTTCGGGATCTTGATTTTGCTTCTGATCTTCCTCTTCGCCTTTACGTTCGCCGTCCTCGGGAAGGGCGAGTACGAACCGGGCGCGGAGAAGGACCCGTCCCCCACCCTCGCCCTCTCACTCCCCGCCTGAACCGACCCTCTGCACGGCCACCTCGTAGGAAGACATCTTCGGGTGCCCCCGGAGCAACCCTTGTGTGCCGCCCCTGGCGTGCGCTTTGGCGAACTCTTCGCTCTGAACCCACGTTTCGAAGGCCGCCCGGTCCCGCCAGCGCGTGACCACGAGCACCTCGTCCTCTTCGGCCGACTTCAGGACCTCCATCGAGACGAAGCCGGGGAAGTCCTGGACGTGTCCCCTGCTGCCCGAGAAGCGCTCGACGACCGCGTCGGCCGCGCCCTCGTTCACGGGCAGGCTGTTCATGATGGCTATCATGTTCGTCCCCCTGACTAGCGGGCGACGACGATGCCGCCGCCGCCCACGCGTTTGGCCATCTTGAGCGCCTTCAGGGTCTCGGCCATCAGGTGCTTTGCGTCCGCGCCGTGGGCCGGGTACTCGGCCACGCCGGTGTCTAGCTCGAAGCCGTCTGGCCCCTCCCGCAGCCGGGACGAGATCCGCTCCGCCAGCTGGTAGGCGTCCTCGCCGGTGCTCCCCGGCAGGATCGCGCACACCTCGTCGTCGCCGAACCGGGCGCAGACGGCGTCCTCCGGCGCGGCCTCCTCGATGGCCTCCGCCAGCCGACTCAACAACTCCCTGGCCCGGCCCAGTTTGCCCTCGGCCACCGTCTCGGTAAAGTTGACGACGTCGAAGACGAGCACGGCAAACCGTTCGTGCTCCCTTATGGCGGCGGGCAGCAGCAGACGGTTGAACTGGTCCCTGTCGGGCAGGCCGGTGACGAGGTCGGTCGCCGCCGCCCGGCCCAGGGCCTGCTCCATCTCCCTTTGGGCGGTCGCCTCGAAGGCCTCCAGGCCGTGCTCCGTCACCCAATCTGAGGCCTGGATCAGCTTGATGAAGAAGGCGGCCACGTCCTCGCCAGCCATGCCCGCGAAGTCCACGCCCTGCTCGACGGAGTTCCAGACGCACCGGCGCAGGACGGAGAAGTCCTCGATCACCCCGACGGCATCCCGGCCGAGGTCGTGCTGCCCGGCGGCGATGCGGGCGACCAGGGAGCGGATCTCACCCCCCCGGCTGAAGCTCTCGACCCCCCGCGGGCTCTCCAGAAATCGCGCAAATATGCCGGTCAACTCCTCCATCATGGCGACCATGCGTTCGGAGGACTCGTCCCCGCCGGTCTCCCGGCGCTCCTCCTTCCAGGACGTGAGGATGTTGGGCATATCTTCACGGATGCGCGCGATTATCTGCGGTTGTGTCTCCATGCCGACCAGTATACCCGCGGGTAGATGCGGGCGCGCCATGCGGATGGTCCACAGGGGAAACCTTTTTGGCCCGGCATCCGTATAGAAGTTGACGGACAGCGCAGAGAGAAGACGGGGGGTTTAGAAATGGTCCTCGCCCGGTAGATTAAGAGTAGTTTTTGAAATTGATTTTGAACGGACGCGCGTTTCGCGAGGAGGGCGTTTTGAAGACACAGGCCAACGGTCGAGCAGAGAGACCGGAGAGGGAGTCAGAGACCCCCGAGCTTCTGGCCAAGTACCTGGCGCACATCGGCCAGGGCCACCTGCTCTCGCACAGAGAAGAGATAGACCTCTCCAAGAGGGCGAAGGCGGGTGACTCACGCGCCAGACAGAGGCTCATAGAGAAGAACCTGCGGCTCGTGGTCAGCGTCGCGAAGAAGTACCGTGGCTACGGGCTGCCTTTCGAGGATTTGATCCAGGAGGGCAACATCGGCCTGATGAAGGCCGTGGAGAAGTTCGACCCGGACAGGGGCTTCAGGTTCTCGACGTACGCCACGTGGTGGATAAGGCAGGCGGTGCAGCGTGCCGTCGCGGACAAGGGCCGCACCATCCGCGTCCCCGTCCACATGACGGAGAAGATCCGCAAGGTCAGCCGCGCCATGTCCGCGCTCTCCTACAAGCTCGAGCGCGAGCCGACCAGGGAAGAGGTCGCCGACTATCTGGAGTGGGACATCGAAGAGATCCGCCTCACCATGAGGGCGATGCCCGACGCGACGAGCCTCAACCAGCCGGTCTCCAGCGAGGACACGGCCTCCCAGCTCGGGGATTTCATCGAGGACGAGAAGGTCTCCGACACCCCCGACACGGTGATGCGGGAGATGGAGACGGCCCACCTGAGGGAGGCCATCGACCACCTCCCCGAGAGGG
>JALZNL010000284.1 GCA_030857715.1 Actinomycetota bacterium
CGGGGGAATCGGGCGAAGACGGCGAGGGTTACGACCCCGCCGGGGCTGGGGGAGGCTTCGGGTCCGGGGCGGCGGCGCTCTTTGGGTCGAGCCTTGAAGAAATTGTCCGCCATGAAGTAGAGTGCGGCGGGGAAGGTGTCCACATCGAGCATGAGGAGTCGGTTCCTTTCCCTTCGGGATCGGGCGGCAAGCCGACTCTAGTTCGTGGACGCCTTCCGCTCAAGTTCCCTACAGGTAATTCACACCAAGCGTTTAAGAACCATCGCCAAGTATAAAGAGGGACGAGTAGCGGTCGAGCGTGGAATGGAGGGCGGCGTTGAAAGAGTTGGCTTCGCGGGCGGCGGAGGTTCTGCGCCGCAACGACATGGGAGGCTGGACCAAGGCCGCGCCGGACCTCTACCCCCACCAGTGGAGCTGGGACTCCGCGTTCATCGCCATCGGTCTGGCCCAACTCGACACCGGGCGCGCCGCCCGGGAGCTCGTCTCGCTCTTCGAGCACCAGTGGGCGACCGGCAAGGTCCCGCACATCGTCTTCAACCCCAAAGCGCCGCCGGAGAGCTACTTCCCCGGCCCCGAGCACTGGGCCGCCGCCGCGCCGGGGTCTCCAGACGCCCCGCCAGCCCTCACGAGCGGGCTGTGCCAGCCGCCGGTCCACGCATTGGCCGTATGGCGCATCTGGGAGGTCGCCCTCGAGCGGGGCGGGGAAGCTCTCGCGGAGGCCCGGGTTTTCCTGGACGGCATCTACCCCAGGCTGTTCGCCTGGCACCGCTACCTCGCCACCACCCGCGACCCGGAAGGCTCCGGCCTCGTTACCATCTATCACCCGTGGGAGAGCGGCACCGACAACTCCCCGCGTTGGAACGGCGCCCTGGAGAGGGTCGAGGGCGGCAAGCTGCCGCCCCACCCACGCCCCGACCTTCTGGGGGTCACGGATCCCTCCCAGAGACCCACGGAGGAGAAGTACGAGCGCTACATCTGGCTCGTGGAGTTGATAAAGCGTGTTCGTTGTGAGGAAGGCGAGATCTACGCATCCCACCCATTCCTGGTCAAGGACGTCCTCTTCAGTGCGATCCTGGTGCGGGCGAACGAGGCGCTCCTGGAGATCGCCGAGGTAGTCGGGACGGCAGATGTGGAACACGCAACCATTCGCGGCTGGATCGAGTGCGGCCGGCGGGGCTTGGAGGAGCGCTGGGACCCCGAGCTCGGGCTCTGCCTGGACTACGACCTGCGGGCCAAGAGTCCGCTGCCGGCGCGCACGGTGGGCGGCTTCGCGCCGCTCATAGCGGGCACCAAAAACCCGGACCACCTCAAAGCTATCCTCGCGGTCCTCGACTCGCCCGATTTCGCAGGGGATCCAGGGCTACGATGGCCGTTGCCGCCCAGCACCAGCCCGAGAGACCCCGAGTTCCATCCCCGCAGGTACTGGCGCGGGCCCGTCTGGCCCGTCTTCAACTGGCTCTTGTGGTGGGCTTTGATCCGCATCGGCGAGTCGGAGAGGGCCGAACGGCTGCGGCAAACCTCACTGGAGCAGATCTCGAGCGGGGGGTTCGGAGAGTACTTCGAGCCCTTCACCGGCGAGCTCCTCGGCTCCGATAACCAGTCCTGGACGGCGGCCGTCGCCCTGGATTGGCTGGCGAACAGGCCACACGGGCGAGCAGGGTAGCTCGAGGGCAAGATCGCATGAACCCTTCCGAAAAGCGGCCCCCGTCGGCCCGCTGCCGTCGGCTACGAGAGTCTTTCGGAATCCGGCCAATCGCCGCGGAGGGCCGGGAGGTCGAAAGAAGTCGTACCCTTTTTCCCGACTCCCGAAGCGAGCGAAGCGCCTCCCGACTCCCGAACAACAGACGTATCGAACCTTAACCCGGATTCGGTACCACTCCTACCGCACGGCGGCCACGACAAGCTCGCTAACCCGGCCGACGGTGGAGCAACCGCTTCTGGAAGGTTCCGGTGTTCTCTACGCCCGGCGTAGCGTGAAGTAGAAACGCGCGCCTTCGCCGGGACGGCTCTCGACCTCTATCGTGCCGCCGTGCGCCTCGATGAGGCTCTGCGCTATCGCCAGGCCCAGGCCGGCCCCGGAGGTGGTTCCTTCCGCCTCCGCTTCCGCCTCCGGGCGGGTCCGCGGCTCGTCGCCCTGGAACGAGCGCTCGAAGACGCGCGGGAGGTTTTCGGGCGGGATCCCCTCGCCCGTGTCGGCGACTTCCACCCGCACCGCCTCGCCTTGGGACTTCGCCCGCAAGAAGATCATGCCGCCAGCGGGTGTGTAGCGGAGGGCATTAGAGACCAGGTTCTGGAGTACGCGCCCCATCCTGGGGAGGTCCATCAAGACCGGATCCACGTCCCCCGAGACCTCGCCGACCAGTTGCACGTCCCGCCGCTCGGCTTGGGGCCGGAAGCTCGCGAGGGTGTCGGAGATCAGGTCGCGCAGCGAGGCTGTCTCCAGGGTCGGCCGCAGCGTGCCGGCATCTATCTGAACGAGTTCGAAGAGGTCGTCCACGAGCCGGCCGAGGTTCGACAGCTCCCTCCGGGCTGAGGAGAGGTAGCGGGCCTGGGTCTCCGGGTTGGGAGTGACGCCGTCCGCCACCGCCTCGACCAGGGCCAACGTGGCCGCCAGAGGCGTGCGCAGGTCGTGGGAGACAGCGGAGATCAGCTCCCGCCGCGCCCGCTCGAGCCCGCGCTCGCGCTCCGTCATCTCTCGTAGCTTGGCGACCATGTGGTTGAAGTCCCGGGCGAGCCCGGAGATCTCGTCCTCCTGCCCGTCGTCCGGCACCTCAGTCCGGAGTTCGCCACCGGCCAGCCGCGCCGTCCCCTGCCTCACGCGCTCGACGCGCCGCACGAACGGCGCCGCCCCGCGCAGGCTGAAGCCGACCGCCATGAGCGACGCGAAGAGCAACATCGCCAACAGGATCGAGAGGTCGTGCAACGAGATGAACATCGCCAGGGCCCCGGCCACCACCATGCCGAGCAGGAGGAGGTTGCTGACCAGGCCGACGCCCAAGAGCTGCCCTCGCACGCCACCCAATCGCCGGAGCACCGCCGGCCGCGTCATCAGAATCCCGCCCAACCCGGCGCCAGCGCCGACGCCGACGAGGACCAGCGCGAGACTCGGGACGTCTTCCGCCGGTACCCTTAATACGGTCGTGGCGGAGAGTAGCGTGATCCCCAGGGCGCCCGCGAGGAACAGCAGCCCGACGCCGATGGTCCGCAAAAGGTCCGTCATCGGCCGTCGAACTGGTAGCCTACGCCCCATACGGTCAGCAGATAGCGCGGGTGCCCGGGGTTCTCTTCGATCTTTTCGCGCAGGCGGCGCACGTGCATGGTGACGGCGCTTGGCTCGGCGGCGAACCCATGGCGCCAAACCGCACTCATCAGCTCGTCCCTCGTGAACGTCCGCCCTGGACTCGATGCCATGTGGTAGAGGAGGTCGAACTCGCGCGCCGTGAGCGTCGCTGTCGTTCCGCAGATCGCCACCTCGCGCGTGCTCGGGTCTATCCGCAGCCCGTCGAATGAGATCACCCTGCCGTTTGCCTGGTCAGCCCGAGTCTCGCTCTCCCGGAGCAGCGCCGCGACCCGCGCCATCAACTCGCGCGGCCTGAAGGGCTTGACTACGTAGTCATCAGCGCCCGCGCTGATGCCGAGGATGCGATCCGCCTGCTCGCCCCTGGCGGTCAGCATGATCACGGGCACCCTTCGCTCGGCCTGCATCCGGCGGCACACCTCCAGCCCGTCTAGCTTGGGCAGTATCAGGTCCAGGACGACCAGATCTGGCCTCCCCCGGTGATACAGCTCGAGCCCCTCCTCGCCATCTGCGGCCGACAGCACCTCATAACCTTCGCCCCGCAGGTACAGACCTATAACCTCCCGGATGTTCGGTTCGTCGTCTACGATCAGGACCTTCGCCATCTGAACTTCTTTCCTCAACCTTCGTTACCGTGGACCAGCGCCCCGATACCGGATACTGCGAGACGGGACACGGCTCCCAAGCCGCGGTGGAACCACCGTTGGTCTGCGGTACGCTGTCGGACATAGATCTTCGTTACGTTTTCTCCAAATCTTCCGGGGTACATTGCCACTCTTTTGCAAATATTAACCGCCGACTATTACACGCTTGTTACTAATGCCTTACGAAAGACTTAAGTATCTCCAAGATATAATTGGAATATGCCACCATCACGATGTATTCGACTGACAGAGGAAGAAGACATCCAACTACGGGAGATCGAGCAGGATCCCTGTCTCAGACCCAAAGTGCGCCTGCGCGCCCAGGCTCTGCGCCTCTCCAACCGGGGATCGAACATGGCGGCCATAGCCTCCTAC
>JALZNL010000285.1 GCA_030857715.1 Actinomycetota bacterium
CTCCGACCCGGACGGCCCGTTCGCGGCCTACGTCTTCAAGACCTTCGTCGACCCGTACGCGGGCCGACTGAGCGTGCTGCGGGTCGTAGGCGGCCGGTGCCGCTCGGACGAGGCGCTCACGAACCCCCGCACGGGCTCTCAGGAGAGGCTCGGGAGCATCTCGCACCTCGTCGGCAAGGACCGCGAACCCGTCGACGAGGCCGTCGCGGGCGACGTCATCGCGGTCGCCAAGCTCAGGGACACGTCCACCTTCGACACTCTGTGCAAGCCGGAGAAGATCCTGTCCTTCGAGCCGGTCGAGTTGCCCGAGCCGACGGCGGCGTTCGCGGTTGGGGCGAAGGCGCGCGGGGAAGAGGAGAAGGTCTTCGAGGCGATCCGGCGCGTCACCGACGAGGACCCTTCGTTGACGTTGGAGCGCAACGAGAGGACAGGCGAGGACATCCTGGCCGGGCTCACCCAGATGCACGTCGAGCTCGCTCTGGAGCGGATCAACCGCCGCTACGGCGTCGAGGTGGAGGCGGAGGCGCCGAGGGTCCCGTTTATGGAGACGATCACGGCGGGCGCGAAGGCTCAAGGGCGCTACAAGAAGCAGACCGGCGGGCGCGGGCAATTCGGGGACGCGAGGATCGAGGTCTCCCCGCTCCCCCGCGGCTCGGGCTTCGTGTTCGAGAACGGCATCGTCGGCGGCGCCATCCCGCGCCAGTTCATCCCGGCCGTCGAGAAGGGCGTCGAGGAGGCGATGCGCGGGGGCACCATCGCCGGCTACCCGGTCGTGGACGTTAAGGTCCGCCTCCACGACGGCGCCTTCCACACGGTGGACTCCTCGGAGATGGCCTTCAAGGTCGCGGGTTCGATGGCCTTCAAGAACGCCGTGGAAGACGCCCGCCCCGTCCTCCTCGAACCCTACGTAAAGGTCGAGGTGCTCGCGCCCGCCGAACTGGTCGGGGACGTGATGGGCGACCTCTCCGGCCGCCGCGGACGCCCGATGGGCGTCGAGCAGCGCGGCGAGCGCCAGGTCGTGCAGGCCGAGGTCCCCCAGATAGAGATGCTCACCTACGCCCGCGACCTCCGCTCCATCACCGGCGGACGGGCCAACTTCCACGTCGAGCCGGGCCACTACGAAGAAGTGCCGCCGAACCTCGTCGAGAAGGTGCTGGCGGCCAACGAGCGGGAGAAGGCGACGGCGGGGTAGGTTTCAGGTATCAGGGAGGGGTGGCTTGATCGGGGTACGAGCCGGCGGCCAGCCCGGTTCGAACCCGCACCCATCGTGGGGTCGGACGAACGTCCCGGCCTCGCGGGACCGAGTCGGAGTTAAGGCATCTTGGTCCGTGCGTTGACGGCGGTGTTCTGGATAACCGCCGTGGCGGCCGTGTGCTGGGTGGCGGCGCTCGCGTGGGACTACGAACTCGTGGCCGCCGCCGCGTCTGGAGAGAAGGGTTCGCGGCTCGTGACCACGGTCCTGATGGGCGCGGTGGCGCTCTTGTCGGGTCTCCTGACCCTCTACCATCGGGGAGACGATGATGACGGAGACCACTACTGGACGGTGGCTGAGCTCTTCTACGCGGTGTTCCTGTTCCTCTCCCTGTTCTACGGCGTGTACAGCTTTCTCGGCTGGTTCTTCTACGCCTGAAGAAAGGCTTTGAGGCATCAGGTTTTGAGGTTTTGGACTACTGTCGCCGATGACTCCTCGTGTGTCTTGCGGCGACTCGTGAACGTGGGGCATTCGAGGCCCGTGGTTATCGTCACCCGCGGCGATGTGTTCGATCACGCCCCCGCAAACGGCCGAACGCTTCCGCGCCAGCCATCGCCAACATGGCCTTGAACCTCAAAACCTGATGCCCGAAATCGCTCCAGAATTAACGGGGAGTTTACGGTCAGGAAACATAGTCGCGTTTTGCCCTTGCTATGCTCTTGGCGGGTTCATATCTCGCAGACGAAAGGTTGGCATGGGAATCGAGCGCAGCATGGTAGATCCGCTCCGGGTGAGCCGTAAAGACTTTGTACGCATGGGAGGCTTGGGGGTGGCGGCGGTCGTCCTGGGCGTCGAGGCTTCGGCCGACCGGGCGTTCGCCGATCCGAGGTTCTCCTCCAACCCGTTCACGCTCGGGGTGGCGTCCGGGGACCCGATCCCCGACGGCGTCGTGCTGTGGACCCGGCTGCTGACCGCCGAAGGCGAGATGCCGAACCAGAAGGTGCGGGTCCGCTGGAAGGTCGCCACGGAAGAGAACATGCGCACGGTGGTCAAGAGCGGAGAGGTCTTCACCGGCCCAGATCGGGGCTACTCGGTGCACGTGGACGTGCGCGGCCTCAAGACCGACCGCGACTACTTCTACACGTTCAGGGTCGGCGATTACGTAAGCCCCGTGGGCCGGACCCGCACGACCCCTGGGTTCGGCGCCTCCCCGAAGGATCTCGCGTTCGGGTTCGTCTCCTGCCAGGACTACCAGAACGGCTTCTACGCGGCCTACGGGGCGATGGCCCGCCAGGAGCAGGACCTCGCCTTCGTCTTGCACCTCGGGGACTACATCTACGAGTACGGCCCCTCCGAGACCGCCGTCCCGACCCGGGAGCACAACGGGCCGGAGATCATAACCCTCGCCGACTACCGCAAGCGCCACGCGCTCTACAAGAGCGACGAGGACATGCGCGAGGCCCACCGCATGTTCCCCTTCATCGTCACCTTCGACGACCACGAGATCGAGAACAACTACGCCGACGCCATCCCGGAGGACGGCAGCGAGACGCCGACGATGCGGGAGTTCCTCAGGCGCCGCGCCGCCGGCTACAAAGCCTACTACGAGAACATGCCCCTGAGGCCCTCCTCGATGCCGCAAGGCCCGGACATGCGCCTCTACCGGCGCTTCAACTACGGCGACCTTGCCCAGTTCAGCGTGCTCGACACCCGCCAGTACCGCACGAACCAGCCGTGCGGGGACGGCTTCAAGGAGCGTTGCGCCAGGGCCCTGAGCGAGCGGCAGACCATGACCGGTCCCGAGCAGGAGCGCTGGCTCAAGGAAGGTATGAACCGCAGCCAGGCGCGTTGGAACGTCACGGCCCAGCAGACCATGCTCGCCGAGTACGACTTCTCCGGCGCCCCGGACGACCAGCCCGAGGGCGAGAGCTTCAACATGGACCAGTGGGACGGTTACGTCGCCGCGCGCAACCGCCTGATCTCCTTCTTCGACCGGAGCGGGGTGTCCAACCCCATAACGCTGACCGGCGACATCCACAGCGCCTGGGTCCACGACCTCAAGACGGACTTCGAGGACGAGACCAGCAGGACCGTTGGCACCGAGTTCGTCGGAACCTCGATCACTTCCTCGTTCCCCGGGGTCTTTATCCCCGTCGTCGAGGGCGCGCGGCCCGACAACCCGCACACGAAGTTCTTCGACGGCGCGAACCGCGGGTACACGAGGTGCGACCTGAACCGGAAGCGCTACCTGACGACCTTCAAGGCCATCCCCACAGAGCCAGGCCTGGGCAGCGTCGTCACCCCGGAGTCCGCATCCACCACCCTCGCCGCTTTCGTGGTCGAAAACGGGAAGCCGGGCGCCACGCAGGTGGAAGGGCAGACGACGCCCACTTCGAGCGCCCAGGGTGAGATAGACCAGGGCTATCAGCAATTGGCAGCTAGAAAGAACTGGTAGCCGAGGCCACGGTTTGCAGAGCACGAAGCTCCTGCAAACCGCTTTTACGGTGGCTAACCGATTCGGGCGGGCGCCGCGGGGACGCCCGCCCCGATCGGGCAATCCCGCGTTACGAGGCCCGCCAGCCCCCCTTCGTCCATCCCGTCCGTGCCCGGCGGGCGCATCCGGAGCACCATGTAGCGGACGTCGGCTGTGCTGTCGTGGACGGCGCCCGCGTGCCCTCCGGCGGCTCGAAGCCGGGCTCTCGCACGACGACGCGGCGCCGCGGTGGTGGACAGCCGGTGGGCTCGGAGATAGGATCTGCCCTCGGGTTGCAACCGTCGCGAGGAAGCGTGTTCGTGGATTTTATACGCAAGATGGTGCCCGGGGGCGTCGACCGCTATCTGGAGGGCATCGAGTTTCTGATCGAAAAGCAGGAGCGTACGGACCACCTGCCGAACAACGGGGTGCCGGGTCCGGTGGTGGACCATGCGCCAACACCTGCCAGAGGGCCGGTACTCCGGATCGAAGGATGTCCCGGACCGCCTGGGCCGATGAGGGAGATGCCTGAAAGCGGCCTGCGAGAGGAGCGATCCTTCCGCAAGCCGGGCTACGGGCTACAGGTTTCGGGCATCAGGAAAGACTTCCCGGATGGATGTTGGTCGCCAACCCGAG
>JALZNL010000286.1 GCA_030857715.1 Actinomycetota bacterium
GTACAGTCCAGAGACGTTCCGGCCGTCAAGGACATCGTGAGTTGCGGAACTGGCACCGACACCGTCTATGCTGACAAGGCCGACGATGTCAAGGGTAACTGCGAGCGGGTGAAGGCTTGGTAGGAACATCGAGGCATCCTCCAGAGACGAACTTCTCAGATCTCCGTAATGCGGAAGTCCAACTTCCGAGAAGACCCCTTCCCCAACATCAGTTCAATGAGCCTCTCGCCCATGCTCGAAGAGGAGAGGGGCCTTGAGAAGGGGGCAATCATTTCCCCTGCAAATGTAGCCTTTATTTGCCCCTGTGTCCCTTGCGAGGTACTCCACATCAAAATTATCACGGAGGCCCTTAGAAGCCATCCTCGTGGCTCTCACGGGGTGTTAGGGATGTATTCACTATCAAAACTGAAGCTGGTGAGGAGACTCATGTCCCCCACCTCTACACTCTCGGTGCCACCGCATCTTTCTCGCGGGTGTTCCATTCTCCGCGTCAGGAGAGTGCCACGTCCATCGCGCCGTTGTCTCCCCATCCGGGCAAGAACCTCGCGTAGGTCTCCAGCATGAAAGCTACGCTGCTCCATCCCATCTGCATAGCCACGGACTTCGGGTTGACGCCTTCGAGTAAAAGGATGCAGGTACAGGTGTGGCGTGTGGCCGCGTGCCAGTTCGTGTCCGGTAAGTCCGCCCGTTTCAGCAACGGCTTGAAGCTGCGGCGTATGAAGTTCGAGGCGTGCAGGGGGTTACCCACCGTGTTTGTGAAGATGAGCCTATCACCTTCGACGGGATGCCCTTCGGCTGCTTGACGCTCCCGGTGACGCCAGAGAGCTTCTGTGGCCTTGACCGACAGACCAACGCTGCGGCGGCTTCCACGCGTCTTCGGCTCCTCCAATGTATACCCACCGTACCCCCGTATCAGGGCGCGTTGGATGCGCATGGCGCGCTCGTGTAGGTCAAGGTCGGACCAATACAATCCGGTTAGCTCTCCCCACCTTGCGCCAGAGGTTAGTCCCAACACAAACAAAGCCTCATACCTGTCGCCTTCCGCTGCGGCAAGAAACCGCTTTGCCTCCTCCAAACTCAACGGGCGTATCTCCGGTGGGGGTACTCTCGGAGGCGAGACTTCCTTACAGACGCTATGGTCAAGGTAGCGCCACCGGACCGCTGTGTTGAGTGCTGCGGAGAGCACCCGATGCACGCAACTTACCCTCGCGGCGGACAGACCAACATCTCTCTTGCTGGCGTACATCTTCTGTACTCTCTCGCGACTCAAGTCCCTGAGCTTCACGTACCCGAATTCGGGTGTCAGGTGGAGACGTATCACATCACAGACGTTCTCGTAGCTGCGGCGCTTTAAGCTATCCCTAACCGCCTCTTGGTATTCCGCAAGAAAGTCCCGAACGGTAATGTCCGTGGGCTTAAATGCTGGTGCTTCCTTGTTCGCCAACGCCTTCGCCAATTTGTCGGCGGCTTCCTTGCGCGTGTTGGCGTAGACACTCCTGCGCTTGCCCTCCACCCAATAGCGTGCTTCCCAACGCCCATCGGCTCTCTCGCGTGGGCGGCTACCTTCACCGTTTGCGTTCTTCCTCGCCACGAACGTACCTCCTGTAGTCCGTGGTTAGGCGCGGGGTTGGGGTCAACCGTGGGGGTCAATCCCTAGAGCCATGCCGCGATTTGCAGCACCTTTGGGCTATCCAGCAGCCAGCTTCCCAAGCTGGAGGTCGCGGGTTCGAAGCCCGTCGTCCGCTCAGTTAGGGGTTTTAGGTTCGAGGTGTAAGGCTTTAGGCCTTGCTGTGTGGCACTTTGCCACGTTTCTGTATCTCTTGTGCAATAGATAGGGAGGCCGCCCAGACTTCGGAGCGGCCTCCCGCCTGTCGATCAGTCCTGATGCCTAAAACCTCAAAACCTAGAACCTATCTTCCTCTTATCTTCCGCATAAGCCATTTCGCCGGGTCGTAGTACTCGTCGGCGACGCGCTCCTTGAGCGGGATGATCGAGTTGTCGGTGATCTTGATGCCCACCGGGCACACCTCGGTGCAGCACTTGGTGATGTTGCAGTAGCCGAGGCCGTTGTCCTCTTTGAGGTCGTGCAGCCGCTCCTGGTTGTCCATCGGGTGCATCTCGAGCCACTGGTTTCTGACGAAGAAGCGCGGGCCGGCGAACTCGGCGTGCTTGTGGTGCGTGCGAAGTACGTGGCAGACGTCCTGGCACATAAAGCACTCGATGCACTTCTTCGGCTCGTAGAGGCGCTCGACGTCCTCCTCGTACATCGTGAACGGCGCCTGCTCGTCGCTCTGGAAGGGCTTTATGCCCCTGGAGACCTCGTAGTTCCACGAGACATCAGAGACAAGGTCCTTTATGACCGGGAAGGCCCGCATGGGGCCGACGTGTATGTCATCGTCCCCGTATTCGTCCACGCGGGACTTGCAGAGGAGGGCTGGCTTGCCGTTGATCTCCGCGCTGCACGAGCCGCAGTGGGCAGCCTTGCAGTTCCACCGGACCGCGAGGTCGGGGGCCTGCTCGGCCTGGATGCCGAGGACCGCATCAAGGATGACCATGCCCTCGACGAGGGGGATCTCGTAATCGACCTCCTGGCCGCCTTCGGCGTCACCGCGGAAGATCTTGAGCCTGGCGGTCCCGCCGCTCTTGCCCAGGTCCTCATTCGGTACCGGGGAGTGGGCCATGGAGGTCACGTCGCCTGGGTTCTTTCCATTTCCGTTGCCTGTCGTCATGCCTTGGCCTTCTCCTCCTCGACGAGCTTCGCCAGGTGCTCCGGCATCGGCGGTATCTCGCGCCGCTCGATGCCGACCTCGCCCTGCCCGTCCTTGGAAACTATGAAGTTGATCCCCCCGAGCTCCTCGTCGGGGCCGTCGTAGTCGAGACGCCACTGCGCGCCCCGCCGCTCCTTGCGCTCCAGCGCGGTCCTCAGGATGATCTCGCTTATCTGAACGAGATACTTCACGTCCTGCGCCGTGTGCCAACCGGGGTTGAAGAGCCTGGAACCCGGCACGCTCACCTGCGGCAGCCGGTCCTTGAGGGCGAGGATCTTGCCGAGCCCCTGCTCTAGCGAGTCCCCGTCGCGCATGAGGTTTGCGTGCTCCATCATGGCCGCCTGGAGCTCCTGCTGGATGAGGTATGGGCTCTCGCCTTCCTCCCTCTTCTCCAGAGGCTCCAGCACGCGCCCGATCTCCGTCAGAAGCTCCTGCTCCTCGATCTCGGTCGAGTGCACGCTCTCCGCGACGTAGTCCGCCGCCCCCTCCCCGGCCCGTCGCCCGAAGACGAGCAGGTCGGAGAGCGAGTTGCCCCCGAGGCGGTTGGCCCCGTGTAGCCCTCCGCCGACCTCGCCGGCGGCAAAGAGGCCAGGCACGCTGCTCTCGCAGGTCTCGGGGTCCACCTTCACGCCGCCCATCGTGTAGTGGACGGTCGGGAAGACCTCCATGGGCTCGCGGGAGATGTCTATGTCTGCGAGGTTCTTGAACTGCTCGTACATCGTCGGCAGCTTCTTCATGATGCCCTCGTAGCCGAGGTGCGTGATGTCCAGATAGACCCCGCCGTGCTCGGAGCCGCGGCCCTCCTGGACCTCCGTGTAGTTGGCCCGCGCCACCACGTCGCGCGTCGAGAGCTCCATCTTCTGGGGGTCGTAGTCCTCCATATACCGCTTGCCCTCGGAGTTGCGGAGCAAACCGCCCTCGCCGCGCACGCCCTCGGTAACGAGCAGGCCGCGCACGCCCGGGGGCCACACCATCCCCGTCGGGTGGAACTGCATCATCTCCATGTCCACGAGGTCGGCACCCGCGTCGTAGGAGAGGACCACACCGTCGCCGGTTCCCTCCCAGGAGTTCGAGGTGACCTTGAAGATGCGGCCCCAGCCGCCGGTCGCCATCACGACCGCCTTCGCCTTGAAGTGGACGAACTTGCCGGACTCGCGGGTGTAGGCCAGGGCACCGACGACGCGGCCGTTGTTCTTCAGCAGCTTCGTAACCGTGGTCTCCATGTAGACCTTGGCGTCGGTGGCGAGGGCCTTCTCCTGCATCGTCCGGATCAACTCCAGGCCGGTCCGGTCCCCGACGTGCGCCAGACGGCGGTAGGTATGCCCGCCGAACGGCCGCTGGCTGATCTTGCCTTCCGGCGTCCGGTTGAAGAGGGCGCCCCACTGCTCCAGCTCGTAGACCCTATCCGGCGACTCTTTGGCGTGGATCTCGGCCATCTGCCAGTTGTTGATGAACTTCCCGCTTTTCATCGTGTCCCTGAAGTGCTGGCGCCACGAGTCATCCGAGTCCACGTT
>JALZNL010000287.1 GCA_030857715.1 Actinomycetota bacterium
CGGTTGGGGCGAGTACTGCGGGCACAATATGCATTTCGGCGTGCGCGAGCACGCGATGGGCGCGATCGCGGGCGGCATGGCGCTGCACGGCGGCGTTATCCCCTACACCGCCACCTTCCTCACCTTCGCCGACTACATGCGCCCGCCCATGCGCCTGGCCGCGCTGATGGGCCTCCGCGTGGTCTACATCTTCACCCACGACAGCATCGGCCTCGGCGAAGACGGCCCCACACACCAGCCCATCGAGCACCTGATGAACTTGCGCGCCGTGCCCAACCTCACCGTCATCCGCCCCGCCGACGCGACCGAAGCCGCCGAGTCCTGGCGCGCCGCCCTCCTGAACACCACCGGCCCCACGGTCCTCGTACTCAGCCGCCAGAAGCTGGCGGTGCTGGACCGGAGCGTCTACCCGCCGGCAGAAGGGCTGCACAGAGGCGGCTACGTGCTGTGGGAGAGTGCTACGGCGCCCGAGGTGATCCTGCTCGGCACCGGCTCGGAGACACACCTGGCCCTGGAGGCGGGCAAGCAACTCGCCGCCGAAGGCGTCGCCGTGCGGGTCGTCTCGTTGCCCAGCTGGGAGCTCTTTGATAAACAGCCGGCGGACTACCGCGAGGGCGTGCTGCCCCTGGCTGTAAGGGCGCGCGTGGCCGTGGAGGCGGGCATCACCCTGGGCTGGGAGCACTACGTCGGCCTCGACGGTGCCGTCGTCGGCATGACCGGCTTCGGGGCGAGCGCGCCGGCCGAGGAGCTGTACGAAAAGTTCGGGATCACCCCCGAGCGCGTCGTAGAGGCGGCGAGGGACCAGGTGCTGGGCCGCCCGTTGGACGCGCCGGACCAAAGCCTCGTGCAAGCCATGGACAAGGAGGATTGAAGGGCGCGGACATCGTGCCCGCTTCCCCAACCCACTAGCCGGCCGACCACGCGAAGACGCGGCGACAGGGCCGTCCCAGCCGTAGTTACGAACCCAAGAGGAGGAACTGATGCAGAAAGAGAGAACGAGGACGAAGGCTCACGAGCTCGCCGACCTTGGCCAGGCCGTCTGGCTCGACTACATCCGTCGGTCGTTCATCACGCAGGGCGAGTTGCAGTGGGCCATCGACGCCGGCGTGCGCGGCGTCACCTCGAACCCCACGATCTTCGATAAGGCCATCGCGGGCAGCGCGGACTACGACGCCGACCTCCGGCGGCTGGTAAACGAGGGCAAGTCGGTGGAGGAGATCTACGAGGCGCTCGTGCTGGAGGACATCGGGCGCACCGCCGACCTCCTGCGCCCTCTTTACGACGCGACCGGGGGTGCGGACGGCTACGTCAGCCTCGAGGTTAGCCCCACGCTGGCTCACGATACGCAGGGGACGATCGCCGAAGGCCGGAGGCTCTTCGCGGCGCTGGGGCGCCCCAACGTCATGATCAAGGTCCCGGCCACCCCCGAAGGCATCCCGGCGATCTCGACCCTCATCGGCGAAGGCGTCAACGTGAACGTCACCCTGCTCTTCTCCATAGCCCACTACGAGGCCGTGGCCGAGGCCTACATGAGCGGGCTCGAGGAGTTGGGTGCTTCGGGCGGAGACCTTGGTCGCGTCGCCTCGGTCGCCTCTTTCTTCGTCAGCCGGGTGGACGGCGCCGTGGACCGGGAGCTCGAAGAGTGGGGAATCACCGATCTTCAGGGCAAGGCTGCGATCGCCAACGCCCGCGCGGCCTACGCCCGCTTCCGCGAGATCTTTAGCGGCGCGCGGTGGGAGGGGTTGGCCGGGCAGGGCGCCCGCGTCCAGCGTCCCCTTTGGGCCAGCACCGGCGCCAAGAACCCGCTCCACCCCGATACCATATACGTGGACGCCCTGATCGGACCGGATACGGTCAACACGATGCCGCCGGCCACCCTCTATGCCCTCCTCGACCACGCCACCGTCGCCCCGACCCTGGAGCCCGGCATAGAGGAAGCCCGCGTCCAACTCGAGCGCCTGGCCGAAGCGGGCGTGGACCTGGAGTCCACTACGCAGAAGCTGCAGGACGATGGCGTGGCGTCATTCTCGGAGTCCTTCGAGTCGCTGATGACGAGCATCGCCGACAAGCGTGAGAAGCTGCTGGAGGAGCGTCGGGAAGACCGGGAGGACACCGCGAGCTTGGAGGGCTACGCGGACGCCGTGGATGGGGCACTCGCCCGCCTGCGGGACGAGAGGGTGCTCGGGCGCATCTGGATGCACGACCACACCGTCTGGAAGCCCGAGCCGACGGAGATCAGCAACCGCTTTGGCTGGCTCCACAGCCCGGAGACGATGCAGGAGGCGCTACCGGAGATAAACGCCCTGGTGGACGCAGTGCGCGCCGACGGCTACACCCACGCCCTGCTCTTAGGGATGGGCGGCTCGAGCATGGCTCCGGAGGTCTTCCGCCGCGCCTTCGGCGTGAAGGAGGGCTACCTCGACCTGGCGGTGCTCGACAGCACCGACCCGGGTGCCGTGCTGGAGTATGCCGAGCGGCTCGACCCCTCGCGCACACTGTTCATCGTCTCGACCAAGTCCGGCGGAACGGTGGAGACCTTCTCCTTCTTCAAGTACTTCTACGACCGGGTGGCCGAGGCTGTTGGCGCGGAGGGCGCCGGCGCGCACTTCATCGCCATTACGGACCCTGGCAGCGCGCTCGAGGAGACCGCCGAGAAGTACGGCTTCCGGGCCACGTTCCTGAACGACCCGAACATCGGCGGGCGCTACTCGGCCTTGTCGCACTTCGGGCTGGTGCCGGCGGCCCTGATCGGGGTTGACGTGGCAAAGCTCCTGGATCGGGCCTCGACGATGGCCCACAACTGCGACGGGTGCAACTCCCCCGTCGAGGGGGACAACCGCGGCGCCTGGCTCGGCGCGGTGATGGGCGAGATGGCCGCCGCCGGGCGCGACAAGCTTACCCTGCTCACCACACCTTCCCTGGCCGCCTTCGGTCCCTGGGTCGAGCAGCTGATAGCCGAGAGCACGGGCAAGGAAGGCACCGGCATCCTTCCAGTCGTGGGCGAGCCGCCGGGTCCGCCCGAAGCGTACGGGGACGACCGCCTCTTCGTCTCCATGAGCCTGCGCAACGAGACGGGCGACGACACCGTGGAAGACCTGGTGCGAGCCGGCCAACCGGTAGTCAGGATCCGGCTCGAAGACCCGTACGACCTGGGCGGCGAGTTCTTTCGCTGGGAGATGGCGACCGCGATAGCCGGACGTCGCCTCGGTATAAACCCCTTCGACCAGCCCAGCGTCGAGGCCGCCAAGGCGCTCGCCCGCCAGATGGTCCAGGAGTACCGCGAGGAGGGAGAACTCCCCGCGCTCGCGCCCACCGTCAGGGAAGGCGAGATCACGGTCTACTCCTCGAGCGCCGCGGGGAGCGTGGAAAGTGCGCTCGAAGACTTCCTGGCTCAGAGCCGGCCGGGCGACTACGTGGCCCTGCAGGCCTACGTCCAACCTTCAGAAGAGACCACGAGCGCCCTGGAGTTGCTGCGCCTGAGGCTGCGGGACCGGCTGCGACTCGCGACCACCGTGGGCTACGGGCCGCGCTTTCTCCACTCCACCGGCCAGCTGCACAAGGGCGACGCGGGGAACGGGCTCTTCTTCCAGTTCACCGCCGACGACGAGCGGGACGCGCCCATACCCGACGAGGCCGGTACGCCAGGGTCCTCACTTACCTTCGGCGTGCTCGAAGAGGCCCAGTCTTTAGGCGACCGTCAGGCGCTCCTGGATGCGGGAAGACGGGTCATCCGCTTCCACCTGGGCAGGGACGTGGACGGCGGGCTCAGGCGGCTGGCGGAGGGGTTGGCGTGATCACGGCCATCATCTTCGACCTGGACGGCACGCTCGTCGAGACGGAGGAGCTCAAGGCTCTCTCCTACGCCCGCGCCGCCGTCGAGCTGCGGCCCGATCTTGGCGAGGCGGACGTGGTAGAAGGCTTCAAGGACCTGGTGGGCCGCTCGCGCCAGGAAGTGGCTACGGCGCTGGTGCGACGCTTCGGACTCGAAGGGGTGGCCCGGGAGCGGATGGCCGAGTTCGGGGTGCACAAGCCGTGGCAGGCCTTCGTCCAGGTTCGGCTGCGCGTCTACGAGGCGCTGCTGACCGATCCGGAGCTCATCCTGGGCCACCGCTACCCGCACAACATCGCCTTGCTATGCGAGGTTCGGAGGAGTGGCTACCCGACGGCCCTCTCGACGATGTCTCACTGTGAGCAGGCGCGACACGTGCTGGCGGTGCTTGGCCTGACAGACGAGTTCGACATCATCGCTACGCGGGACGACGTCGAGCACGGCAAGCC
>JALZNL010000288.1 GCA_030857715.1 Actinomycetota bacterium
ACTCGAAAAAGGAGCCGCCATCGCCTCCACGCACCTCTCCCGCAAAGACTTCCCCGCCCTCGCCGACAACGACTTCGCCTACCTGAACTCCGGCGCCAGCGGCCCGCCGCCCCGCCGCGTCATCGAGGCCATGCGCGAGGCTGACGACCTCTGCTCCGGCCCCGCCTACCTCGAAGGCGTGGGCCTCTTCGCCCGCCAGGCGAATGCCAACACCCGCGCCCGCGAGGCCGCCGCCCGCCTCGTAAACGCCGGTCCTGACGACGTCGCCCTCACCCAGAACACCACCCACGGCATGAACCTCGGCGTCACCGCCATCGACTGGCGCGAGGGGGACGAAGTGGTCTCGACCTCGACGGAGCACCCCGGCTGCCTCATGCCGCTGCACGTCGCGGGAAGACGCTTTGGGGTAAAGCTCGACCTCGTCTCTCCCCCGGTCACAGCCGGGAAGATCGAAGCGGCCCTCACCCCGCGCACCCGACTCATAGCGCTCTCGCACGTGGACTGGACGAACGGCGAGGTGCTGCCGCTCGCGGAGATCTGCGCCCTGGCGCGCGACCGCGGCATCCTGACGCTCGTGGACGGCGCCCAGTCCGTCGGGAACATCCCCGTAGACGTCCCGGCCACCGGCGCGGACATGTACGCGTTCACCGGCCACAAGTGGGTGCTGGGACCGGAGGGCATGGGCGCCTTCTACGTCAGGCCCGGTCTCCCGGTCCACAGCCCAAACGTCGGCTACCTCTCGCTCCCCAGCCCCGCCGACTTCGACAAGAGCGGAGACTACGATCTCCGTCCCGACGCCAGGCGCTTCGAGGCCTCCACCATGAGCGCGGCGCTCGCCGGCGGCTTCGCCGAAGCGGCGCAGGGCGTTTTAGATCGCGGGGAGGAGGGCTTCGCGGAGATCCGGCGCTTGGCAGACCTCTTGATGGATCTCCTCTCGGAGCTTCCGCGCGTCATCCTGCGCTCTCCGAGGCCAGCGCAGGGCGGGCTCGTCAGCTTCGAGATAGAAGGCGTCGCGGCCAGGGAGGCGGCCGAACGCCTGCTGGAGCAGAGGTTTGTCCTGCGCTACGTCCCTGCCCGCGTACCCTACGTCCGCGCGAGCACGCACCTCTTCAACACCGAAGAAGAGTTGGAGGCGCTGACGGAGACCGTCGGGAGGCTCTAGGGCCCGCCCGGGTCCCGAGGCTCCAGGATCAGCCGGAAGCCGTAGGAGGCGTCGCCCCAGGGCATCCTGGCGAAGGCGTCGAGCACGTACTCACCAGGGGGCAGGTCGGTGACGATACGCGCCCGGGTCCCGGAGCGACGGACCCGAAGGTCTCTTGCTCCCCCATCGCCGTTGTACGAAGGCACGAACACGTCGTCGTCGCGACCACCGCCTTCACCCTCCCTGTCGGCCCGGTACGCCGCGACATCCAGCGAATCCAGAGTTTTGCCTCCGTAGGCGAACGACAAGGTCGCGCCGGTCGGCGCCTCGAGCGTCTCCTCTTCGAGTACGACTCCGAACGCGTCGGCGCAACCCCCCATGCTCCCTCCACTGGACCAACAGTAGCTCCCGAGCCCCCCGTCTACGGTCTCGCCGCCGTAGGAGAGCGTGCTTCCCGGAGGCTCAAAATCCGGGAACATCATGGTGGTCTGAGGTGCAGAGTCTTCTCTACGCGGTTCGGAGGTCTCGCCCCCGCCCGTATCGTCGGGGCCCGTCGCAGCCGCGCAACCGGGTATGAAAACGGCAAACGCGACGGAGAGCAGCAACAGCTTGAGGTACGAACGGCGTTTAGCCAACATCGTTACATTGTAAGTAAAGGTGCGATCCGGGTCCAGCAAGCCGGGCGCCCCGCCCGCCGAAAGCCCCTGGTCTCTAGGTCTTGAGCTTCAAGAGGACGTTCACCACCGAGTCGATGTCCGGCACCAGGTAGTCAGGTTCGGCCTCGCGCAACGTGTCTTCGGAGAAGGCGCCCCAGCTTACGGCGACGCTAGTGAGGCCGGCGGCCTTCGCGGCCTGCACATCGAACGGGGAGTCGCCGACGTAGACGGCCTGGTCTTTGGGGATATCTCCCATGAGTTCGAGGCCCTTCAGCAGAGGTTCGGGGTGGGGTTTGTGCTCCTCCGTGTCCTCCACGGTGACGAACCGGTCCACGACGAGGTCGAGGCCCGGGAATTTTTCGAGGGCCATCTCGACGGAGCGGCGGCGTTTGGAGGTGACGACGACGATCCGCACGCCGGCGGCGCGGAGGCGCGAGAGTGCCTCGTCCACGCCGGGGAACTCGGCTATGAGGGCGTCGTGGTGCTCCTCGTGGTGGGCGCGGTAGGCCTCCAGGAGGAGCTCGGCCTTCCCGGCGTCGAAGAGTTCCATCTGGCGCGGGAGCGGCTGGCCGACGTTGGCGAGGAGTTGTTCGCGCGTCAAGTCGTCGCGGCCGAGGACGGAGGTCGTTGCGTGGCGCATGGACTGGAAGATCATCTCCGTCGTATCCACGAGCGTCCCGTCGAAGTCGAAGAGGGCGGCGGCGAGCACTACGGGTTCGGGCCGTTCAGAAGGGAACCAACGTCCCAGGTGCCTATCTCTTCGAGGCCGGCGGTGTCGGTAAGCTCCAGGTGGACAGGGGTGACGCTGATCTCACCGTCCGCGATGGCCGCGAAGTCGGTCCCCTTCTCCTCGTGGTAGCCGGGCGGGTTGTTGTAGATGTCGTACCCGACCCGCCCCTCCGCGTCTTTGACCTCGACGAGCTCGTCCCTGTACATCCTGCGCCCGAGCCTGGTGACTCTGGCGCCCTTGAGGTCCCCGCGGGTCCTGTTCGGGGCGTTGACGTTCAGGATGCGGCCCGAGGGCAGTCCCTTC
The DNA here is from genome assembly GCA_030857715.1 of Actinomycetota bacterium. The sequence goes on from JALZNL010000288.1 coordinate 2,831, forward strand.
AGGGCGACCTTCGCCAGGCGGGCGACGAACTCGGCGGCGGCCTCGAAGTTGAGATCGCCGTTCATCGGCATGAGCTCCTCGGCGCTCTCGTGCCAGGGGCGGTCGATGCTCAGGGAGACGGCGATGCCGGGGACGCCTATGACGATGCCCTCCATCGCGCCCGCGACGGTGCCGGAGTAGGTTATGTCGTCGCCCAGGTTCTCGCCGTGGTTGATCCCGGCGACGACGAGGTCAGGCTCGAAGTCCATGAGGCCCAGCGCCACGAGGCGCACGCAGTCCACGGGCGTCCCGGAGCAGGCGTAGCCCATTCCCCCGTCGGCCATCTTCCGCTCCTCGACGTGGAGCGGGCGGCCGAAGGAGATGCTCCGTCCGACGCCGCTGCGGTTCTGGTCGGGGGCGACGGTGAGCACGTCGGCCACCTTCTCCAGCGCCTGGCGGGCGGCGAGCAGGCCCGGGGCGTCTATTCCGTCGTCGTTGGTCAAAACTATGCGCACGGCGTAGGACTTCTCCGTTTCTTTGCGGACAACACCCTCCGAAAAGGTTTTGGATTCTATCATCCCGGTGGTCGAGCCGGTGGCCGGGAGCGTGTTACGGGCGTTGCGAAACATCGGAAGCAGCGGATCATTAAGATCATCGAAAAACAGTAGACAAAGCCACGATAGTACGGTAGCGTATTTGGGCTGTAATCGCGAAGTCTCCGAGAGGTGCGTGATCACCGTGGACGCCAGAGATTGGTTTAAGCATCGCTCATATGACTACCAACGATTCTCCGACCTGGAGGATCTGGGCCGCCGAAAGCATGAGCGTAACCTGACGGTGAGCGCGGTTCTGCCGTCCCGCAACGTGGCGGACACCATCGGCGAGATCGTGGACGAGATCCACGCCGTCAACGAGCGCACGGGCGGGAATCCGCTGGTGGACCAGATCCTGGTGGTGGACGCCGACTCCCCGGACGGCACCGCCGACGTCGCCGCCGACCGCGGCGCCGAGGTCTTCTCGGAGAACAAGCTTATGCGCGAGCACGGCGGCGCCCACGGCAAGGGTGATGCGATGTGGCGCTCCCTCTCCGTGGCCCGCGGTGACCTGGTCATGTTCATGGACGCGGACACGAAAGACTTCGAGCCCCAGCTCGTCTACGGCGTCCTCGGCCCCATCCTGGAGGACCCGGCGGTGCGCTACGTCAAGGCCGCCTACCGGCGCCCGTTCAAGAGCCAGGAGACCTTGCAGGTGGACGGCGGCGGGAGGGTAACCGAGCTCTCGACCAAGCCGCTCTTCAACCTGTTCTACCCTGAGCTGGCGGGCTTCGTGCAGCCGCTCGCCGGGGAGTTCGTGGCGGACAGGGAGCTCTTCCGCTCCATCCCGTTCCTCACCGGCTACGCGGTGGAGACCGGGATCATGATCGACGCGCTCAAGATGGTAGGCCTCGACGCAATGGCCCAGGTGGA
>JALZNL010000289.1 GCA_030857715.1 Actinomycetota bacterium
GATCTAGCGAAGGTTTTAGGCGGCCTTCGGATCGGGAGGATATTGGCTATCGGGATAGGGGGCAACTTGGGTTACTTAGGGCATAGAACAGCTGCCTGTTCGTCCACTCTCCGCGCTCGGTATCGTCTATTGGATTGCGCCCGAACTCGTAAGACGTTATTGCACCGGAACACACCACTATCGCGACCAGCAGGGCCGCGTTCACGACACGCGAACCCCTGTCACCGAACAATCCGGCGACGAGGTCGGAGAGGAACAACGATGCCACGAACAGAGGGAAAGCCACCCAGAAAACAATGGTCAGGACCCGCAACAAAGAACCCATTACCGCGCCACCGTCTTGTGCTATTGGTTACTTGTGTGAGTTTACCAAAGGTAAGTCTTATCGTGCAAGCAGTAAACAGGGACTCTGGCGTTTCTGAAGGACAGAACCCTGCCGGTCGAGTCGGGGCTTTGCCAGCGGTGCAGGAACAACATCGGCATACCCCTATCAAGCGCGGCGCAACCGACACACCTGCGTATGGCAGAGAAACGTGAACACAAAATGGACCGTTTGCACGGACTAAATAGGGTGCAACTATACCCCTCCCCCGTAGGGTCACAGAATTGGTCGAATCTACAGAGGAATCTACAGAGTGACGTGCAGTTCCTGAGTCAAAACGCTGCTAAACTGCTCATCGTGAATTACGGTATTTGCAGGCGAAATGCCACCAGCATAGGTACTTTGAGTGTCCTGCGGGTGCGTTACCCCCGTGACGCCCTCCATGTCCGCCGAGATAAAGACCTTCACGCTTGTCTCCCCCACCTCGATGTGATCCAGGTCAAAGACCAGTGTACAATCTGCGCATGACCGTGTTTCGCTACGGGCGGGATCACTTCGAGGAGGGCGAGTACGTGCGGCGCACGGACGCGACCCCCGGCGACAACCTCGACCCCGTCGTCCGCATCGTCGAGGACCTGGGGACCGTCGAGATCCCCTGCGGCAAGGTGGACTGCCGCAGCAACTGCCTGGAGTACATAGTCCGCGCCGCCGGCAGGCGCGACGATTACGCCCTGGCGGAGTGCAAGATCTCCACGCTCGTCAGCATCATTTAGATTTCAGCCCGGCGCCCCGCGCCTCCCGGCACGCTCCAACTTCGTCCCCGCTCTCGGCCGTCAGCCCTCTCAGTCTTTCGGGGCGCACCGGGCCGCGTCCGTCGCGCGGTCCTCTGCCGGGACGTCGGTTCCGTGGTGCCGGCAGACTCACGCGAGCGGGTGGGATTAGACGGGCGGGCCGTATCTCCGTGGGGCGCGACCGACGCACCGGGTAACGGTTCGAGGCTTTCTAGCTGACAAGCTGAAAGGCGCGAAGCGCCTTGCTGAAAGCGGAGGCGAGGCCGGAGCGTGCTGGCAAGCTGGCGCAGCCAGCGTGCTACCTAGTAATCGTACTGGTCGTAGGTTTTCTGCTGGGGCGGCTCTCCGGCCTCGTAGAGGCGCTGGAGGGCGCCGCCTATCAGGGGCGAGAGGAAGAGTCCGGCGAGGCCTGCGGGGAGCAGGTCGCGGGCGATGGTCCAGGCTATGAGGAGGCCGACGCCGGGGGCCGAGTGGACGGAGTTGCGGATGAGCACCAGGGGGTCGAGGACTCCGCCGGGCGGGAGGATGCCGTAGGCGTAGACGAGCAGGGTGAGGACGCCCGAGATGGTGCCAATAAGGAGCGCGAGCGCGAGGCTGAGGATCAGGCGCGAGCCGGAGCTCCCGTCCTCGCCGGGGCCGCGGCGGAGGAGCAGCGCGCCGCCGAAGATGGGGGCGGCTATGAGGCCGGAGATCATTCCGACGCCCATGTAGACGAGGGCGAGGGTGGTCAGGTCGCCCTCGCTGCTCTGTCCGCCCTGCATGATCAGGAGCACGAAAGGCTCGGGGAAGAGTGACTTCACGAACATGAAGGCGAACCCGTAGGCGAGCCCGATGCCAAGCAAACGCAGAAGTATCACAGCCGCTCCGGCCTGCCTCGTAGGCTGTTGTAGATCGTTTTCATTCTGCCGAGAATCTACCGCCCGTTTGCCAGGAAGTCAGCAAGAGGTTTCACCGGGCGTCGCCTACTCGGCCCCCGTGGTGCTCGCGCCCTCCCCGCTCCCGTCCACCCAGACCGTCTTCGGGTTCATGAACTCGTGGATGCCGAAGTGGGAGAGCTCGCGGCCGTAACCCGAGTTCTTGGCGCCGCCGAACGGGATCTCGGGCGTGGACTCGGTCATGCGATTGATGTAGGTCATGCCGGCCTCTATCTCGTTGACGAACCGCTCCTGCTCGTCCGGATCATTCGTCCAGGCCGAGGAGCTCAGGCCAAAGTCCGAGTCGTTGGCGAGGGTTATGGCCTCGTCGATGTCTCTCACCCGGAACAACGAGGCTACGGGGCCGAAGATCTCCTCCCGGTAAGCCGGCGAATCCTCGGGGATGTCGGTCAGGATGGTCGGCGGGTAGAAGTTGCCGGGCCCGTCCCCAGGCTTGCCGCCGGTGAGGAGCTTCGCCCCGGCCTCTACGCTCTTCTCCACCTGCCCTGTCACGTCTTCGAGGATCTGGGGTGTTGCGAGAGGGCCCATGTCCGTGTTCTCGTCCATCGGATCGCCCACCCTGAGCGCGGCCATGCCGTCGACGTAGCGGCGCGTAAAGTCGTCGGCTATCTCCTCGTGGACGATGATGCGTTTCGCGTTGATGCACGACTGGCCGTTGTTGAGCGTGCGCGACGTGACGGCGGCGCTTATTGCCTGGTCGAGGTCCGCGCTCGGCATCACGATGAACGGGTCGCTGCCGCCGAGCTCGAGCACGGTTTTCTTTATGTTGCCTCCGGCCTCGCTAGCGACCTGACGGCCCGCAGGCTCGCTGCCGGTAAGCGTCGCCGCCCGCACGCGCGGGTCGTCGATGACGGCCTGGACCTGGGAAGAGGAGATCAGGAGCGTCTGGAAAGCTCCATCAGGAAAACCAGCCCGGTGGATGATGTCCTCTATCGCCAGCGCGCACTGCGGCACGTTGGAGGCATGCTTGAGCAACCCCACGTTCCCGGCCATGAGCGCGGGCGCGGCGAACCGGAACACCTGCCAGAACGGAAAGTTCCACGGCATGATCGCCAGCACGGGCCCGATGGGCTGGTAGCGGACGAACGTGCGCGCGCCTTCGAGCTCTATCCTCTCGTCGGCGAGCATCCCCTCGGCGTTCTCCGCGTAGTAGCGGCAGCCGCGGGCGCACTTGTTCGCCTCGCCTATGGCCGAAGCGAGCGTCTTGCCCATCTCCAGCGTCATGATGCGCCCGAGCTCTTCGGCCTCCTCTTCCAGGATCTCCGCCGCCCGCACCAACCACCCGGACCGCTCCGCAAACGAGGTCTTCCGGTACTCGCGGAAGGTCTCCGCCGCGAACTGCAGTTTCCCGTCTATCTCCTCCTCACTCAAAGCGTCGAAGGTCTTGAGCTCTTCGCCCGTCGCCGGGTTGATGGTGGATATCGCCACGGTGAACCCTCCTCGGATGGTGTCAGACTAGCAACGGATCAAATATACACCTTTGGAGGGCCGGGCCGAAGCGGGCGGATCTCACGGCGCCCACGAGCCGAGGCCGGTGGTGTCCTCCAGGAGTTGCCGGGCGTAATCGACGTCCGGCTCGGGAACGAGCACGTCCCTGGGACCGGCGGCGAGAAAATCCGGGACGTCGAATCCCGACGCCCTGCGGACCAGGGACGGCACGCCGGCGCCCCTCAATAACCCCTCCATGAGCAACGCCACCGTCTCATTGGGGGCGGAACCGACCTTCACCCAGTCACCCAAGCAGCTCACCTCTCTCCTCTCGCTGTTGCCAGTCTATCGCCCGGGGGCCCCGGTCGCGAGGCGTGCCGCGATAGAATGGGGCGAGCGATGAGTGTGGACCGAACAGCGAACCCCGTCGAGACCAGGCGTCTTCTCGAAGAGCGGGCGCGGGAGGCGGGTTTCGACCTGGTCGGGGTGACGCGGGCGGAGCCTCTGCGGGAGGGCGGAGAGCGTCTTCGCCAGTGGCAGGAGGCGGGGATGGCGGCGGACATGGGATTTATGCACAGGCCCGTGGAGCTGCTGGCGAACCCGAAGAAGCTGCAGAAGAGCGCCAGGAGCGTCGTCTCGCTCGGGGTCTCTTACTATCCCGGAGAGCACCCCGAGAACGTCGAGGGCGGCGGGCGGGTGGCGCGGTACGCCTGGGGGCGGGACTACCATGAGATTATAAAGAAGCGGCTGTTCCGGCTGAGGGAGGACCTCGAAGA
>JALZNL010000290.1 GCA_030857715.1 Actinomycetota bacterium
AGACCAGGACGCGCCTCTACGCTGGCATCGCCCGCCTGATCGAAGAAGGATACGGAGGACGCATCGTCAAGGGTTACCAGACGAGCCTGTACGTTGCCCGCCGAAGGTAGACGCTACCGGCGCGCTCAAGTTTTGCCTCCGCCAGAAGCCGTGATGCCGTGCAGGGTGGCTAGAAGCTCGGCGGCGTGTTGTTCAGCCTCCTCTGAGAAGCGGCTCGTCCCCTCGACGAACTCCATCAGCAGGAGCCTCTCGGAGCCGTGGAAGACCTCCGGGACCGGGAGGTCGGTCCTGTCGCGCAGGTAGCGGAGCATGTACGCTTCGCGCTCCAGGTGCGACTCGCCCCCGCGGTCCACCTTCGCGACGAGCGGCGTTCCGTCCTGAAGCTCCGCCTTGTAGACCTCGCCGATGCAGCCGCCACCCAGAGGCCGCACGCTCTGCAGTCGCCTGCCGAGGTGCAACTCGACGCCCTCGGCGACGATCCTCTCAGCCACCGACGACCGGATGCCGCTTGCGGATCTCTTCGATAAGCCCCTCGGACGCCTCTTCCACGAGGTCGAGGACGTGCTCGAAGCCGCCCGGGTCGCCGAAGTAAGGGTCCGGCACCTCGCGCTCCGGCGAGCCCGTCGCGAAATCCAGGAAAGGCCTGACCTCCGCGCTTCCCCCGCATATGGCGGAGACGGCCCGGTAGTTCTCCTCGTCCATGGTCAGGACGTAGTCGAAGATCCGGCAATCCTCGGGCGTAACCTGGCGGGCCCTCAGATGGCCGATATCCAGGCCGCGCAGATCGGCGCTCCTCAGGGCCCGTTCGTCCGGCGGCCGACCGACGTGCCAGTCGCCCGTGCCGGCCGAGTCCACCTCTACCTCCCCTTCCAGCCCCTCGCGCCGAAGCACGTTCTCAAAGACGCCCTGGGAGATCGGGCTTCGACAGATGTTTCCCATACAAACGAACAGAACCTTTATAGTCATGAGGACGAATATACCGGCGGGGGTCCGCGCTGTCAGCGTTCCCCCGTGGTCAGCCTCCCAGGCCGGCCTCGCGGGCGCGGATGGCGGCCTGTACGCGGTCGGCGACCCGGAGCTTGCGGAAGATGTTGGAGACGTGGTTCTGGACGGTCTTGAGGCTCAGGAAGAGGCGGCCGGCGATCTCGGCGTTGTCGTGACCGCCGGCGATGAGGGCGAGGATCTCCTCCTCGCGTTCGGTCAGGTCGGGGAAGGCCTGCGGGGCCCTGGGTTTCTGCGCGGAGAAGAGGCCCATCACCCGGCGGGCGATGCCGGGGCCGAAGATCGCCTCCCCGTTGGCGACGGCCCGGATGGCGCGCAGGACCTCTTCCTGTTGGGCGCCCTTGAGGAGGTAGCCCAAAGCGCCCGCGCGCATGGCGGCGAAGACCGAGTCGTCGTCTTCGAGCATCGTCACGACGAGGATGCCCATGTCGGGGTCCCGTTGCAGGATCTCCCGGGTCGCCTCGATACCGTTCTTCGCGGGCATGTTGAGGTCCATCAGGATCACGTCGGGCCGCCGTTCGCCGGCGAGCCTCACGGCCTCCTCGCCGTCCGCGGCCTCCCCGACCACCTCGGTCCCTTCAACGGAATCGAGCAGCCCGTGCATCCCGTCGCGGAAGAGAGGATGGTCGTCGGCGATCAGGACCCGGATCTCGTTCACTGTTCTCGTCCCGAAGCCCCCGGCAACTCCGCCCGCACGCGGGTCCCGCCGGCTGGGGCGGGCCCGACGACGAGCGTGCCGCCGAGCTCCTCGGCCCGCTCGCGCATGGAGGAGAGGCCCACCCCGGGACCGGGGCCCCTGCCCGTGCCCCGTCCATCGTCCTCCACTTCGAGGCCTAGCGACCCGGACTCCTCGTCCAGGGACAGATCCACCCTGCAGCGCCTGGCCCCGGCGTGGCGCACGACGTTGGTCATCGCCTCCTGCGCTATGCGGTAAGCCGCAACCTCCACGGCCGCCGGCAGCGGCGGCAGGTCCTCGGGGGCCCGGACGGAGACGTCGAGCCCGCCACCCCCGTACTGGGCCGCGGTCTCGCGCAGGGCGCCCACGAGGCCGAGCTCGTCCAGGACCGGCGGGCGCAGGGCGTGCACGGAGCGCCGCACGTCGGCGACGGCCTCGTGGGCGCGTCCCGCGAGGTCCGAGAGCAGCTCGTCGGCGGCGGGGTCGTGGGAGAGCTTGTTGCGGGCGGTCTCTATCTTGAGGGTCAGCGCCGCCAGGCGCGGCCCCACACCGTCGTGCAGGTCGCGGCGGAGCCTGCGGCGTTCCTCCTCGCGCGCCGTCACGAGACGTTCGCGAGACCTCTGCAAATCGGCGGTGAGGCGGACGGCGTGGGCTGCGACCCCGGCCTGGCGGGCGAGGTCTCCGAGGAGGCGCCGGTCGGCGGGCGTGTAGGGCTCGCCCTTCGCCCGCGGCGAGACCTCCAGGCGGCCGACGGTCTCGTTGTTGTAGACCAGCGGCAGCACGAGCGGGGAGCCCGCGGGCTCCCCGTGCTCGGCGGCGGTCTCGAAGCCGTCTTCGAGCTTCAGCGAGATCCCGGCGTGCGGGGCCTTGAGCGCCCCGGCGACGGTCTCGACTATCGCGGGGAGCACGGCGCCGGGTGCCAGCGTGGATTCCAGGCGCTGCCCGAGACGGGAGAGGACGGCGTAGGGCTCGTCGCGCTGACCGTACATCAGGCGGTTGACGCCCCTCTGCAGACGGTCCCTCAATGGGGCGAAGATGACGGCGACGATGCCCGTGGCGAAGAGCGAGACGAGGAGGTTGTCCCCGACCCGGAAAAGGTTGCCAAGGTAGCCGACGACGAGGACGTAGACGCCGACGACGGACGCCGTCAAGGCCGCGTAGACGAGGGTGCGGTTGATGACGAGGTCTATGTCGTAGAGGCGATACCGCAAGATGGCGACGGCGATGGCCAGCCACAGCCCCCCGAACACGAACGGGAGGAGGATGGCCGAGAGCGTCTCGCCCACCAGGGCGTACGGGCCGAGAACGTTGTCCGAGACGGTGACGAAACCCGCGAAAAAGACCGCGAGGGCCGCGGCGTAGGCGAACCACTTCACCTGCTGGCGCTCGACGCCCCGCGAGCGCCGGAAGCGGGCCACCTGGCTCGCCGCAGAGATCAGGCCGGCGCCCAGCCACAGCACAGGCCCGAGGACCCCGAACGCCCCGACGAACGGTCGCAGGCCTTCGACCCCCAGGGGGTTGGGGACGCCCGGTATCTCCACGTCCACCGGCACGAGGGCGAGGAAGAGGGACAGTAGCCCGAGGACGAAGACGGCGAAAACGGCCGCAGGCCGCCAGCGGCGCGAAGGAAGGCGCCCGTCGGGGAAGTAGAGCGGGACAAAGGAGAAGACCAGCATGATCCCGAGCGAGGGCAGCCAGTTCGGCGGCCAGGCCATGGCCCGCGCGAAGGGGAGCGACCCGGGCTCGGTCAGGAGACCGTAGATCGCGTACTGGCGGGTGAATTCGAGCAACGCCCAGGAGAGCGAGCCGCCGATGACGAGCCATCCGACCAGGTTCTCCGGCCTGCGCGAGGCGACCAGGGCGCCCACAGGCCCGCCTAACGCCGACCCCAGGACGTAGGTCACCAGCAGGAGATCGTAGCGGTTGAGGAACGTGAGCCAGAAGCCGCAGGCGACCGCGGCAAGCGTCAGCGCGCACAACGACCAGGCCAGGGAGGCGGCGACCCGCCCGGCGAAGGCTCTGTCCGGCGCCTGTTCGGGGTTCACCTCCGGGCTCCTTCCGTGTTCGGCAAGGCGAGGTAGAGGCTCGTCGCTCACGGTTCGCATTCTACATCGACCTCCTTTAGATCCACCCCTGGGGGCCGGCGGGGCTCTGCTTCCTCGGCCCGCCGACCCCCCGCGCGGAAGGCGCGGATCAGACGACCCGGGCCTCGGCCACCGGACCGGCCTCCTCGCGGGCCGGAGCCCCGCCGCGCTCCCACTCCTCGTCGGACATCCCGAGGATCTTGAGGCCGACGTGGCCGAGGGCGAGTAGCCACGCCGCCGTCGCGATGGTGAAGGAGATGGCGGTCGGCGGCCCGGCGAACGAGGCGGCGGTCCCGACGAAGAAGACTGCAGGCGTCCACAGTGGGACGAACCCAGCCCGCCACAGGGCGACGACGAGGAGGAACAGGCCGATGATGCCGAGCAAGACGGACACGCCCATGACGGCCGCGCCCGCGTACCCCGCGGCCCTATCGGAGATGGCGATAGCCGCCTGCCGGTCGGCCGACGCGCCCAGGCTCA
>JALZNL010000291.1 GCA_030857715.1 Actinomycetota bacterium
CTCACGGGCCTCCCCGAGGACCGTTGCGCGGGGTCCATAGAAGAAGGGCTCCTCGCCGGCTACTCGTGCGAGCCGGAGCCCCGCACGGGCCGTCCGCCTTTCGCTTTCCGCCTCCACCAGTTCATCAGCCGCGGTGACACCGTATACGCCTCCCTGGAAAACGAGGAGAAGCGCCACATAACTGTCACGGGCCAGCAGTTCGTGCCCGGAGACCGCAGCCGGGTGCTCATGCCTCTCGCATTCTGCCGCGAATGCGGCCAGGAATACCACCCGGTCCGGGCCTTCCCGTACGATACCGCGAGCAGCCTGGAGTTCCGTCCACGCACCCTCTCGGACGTCCACGACGACGGCGAGAGCGAGGCCGGGTTTCTGTTCTTTAGTAGCAACGAGCCCTGGCCCTCCGAGTCCGAGGAGGACTTCTGGAACAGGCTCCCCAACGACTGGCAGGAGGAGCATCGCGGCTATCCCCGCGTCCGCAGGGACCGGCGCAAACACCTGCCACGTCCGATCTCGGTCGGACCCGACGGACGCGAGACGGATGGAACCGACGGCCTCGAAGGGCACTACGTTCCGGCGCCCTTCAAGTTCTGCCTCTCCTGCGGCATCTCCTACTCCGCGAACCTCCGCTCGGACTTCACGAAGCTGGCCTCCCTTGGTTCGGAAGGACGTAGCACCGCGACGACCATCCTGAGCCTCTCTGCCATAAGCGGCCTAAAGGAGGCGGATGACCTCAAGCCCGAGGCCCGCAAGATCCTCTCCTTCACGGACAACCGCCAGGACGCCTCTCTGCAGGCCGGCCACTTCAACGATTTCGTCGAGATCGGTCTCCTACGTTCCGCCCTCTACCGCGCCACCCGCGAAGGCGGGGATGAAGGCCTGGCCCACGACGAGCTGACGGGGAAGGTCTTCGACGCCCTACATCTCTCCATCGAGCGGTACGCGAGCAACCCCTTCGCCCGTTTCAAGCAGCTCTCCGACACCCAGACAGCGCTCCGTGACGTTCTCGGCCACCGCCTCTACAGAGACCTGGAGCGAGGCTGGCGTGTAACCTCACCGAACTTGGAGCAGTCTGGCCTCCTGAAAATTTCCTACGATTCCCTCGACGAGGTCTGCGCCGCCGAGGACGTCTGGCAGGATAAGCACCCGGCGCTCGTGGGCTCCTCCCCCGAGACCCGAGCGAAGGTCGCAACGGTCCTCCTCGACGACATGCGCCGCAGGCTCGCCATAAAGGTGGACTACCTGGACTACGACTACCAGGAGCGCATCCGGCGCCGCAGCAACCAGAACCTCATCCCGCCCTGGGCCGTGGACGAGAATGAGGAAATGAAGTACGCCGCCATACTCTTTCCCCGCTCCCGGCGCCCCTTCGACTCCCGGGACAACGCTTATCTCTCAGCCCGCGGGGGTTTCGGACAATACCTCAGACGATTCTCCACCTTCGAAGAGTACGGCGACAGACTAAACCTGGACGAGACCGGGGAGATCATCCACGGCTTACTCGACGGTCTCACCGAAGCCGGAATCGTCGAGGTCGTCGCCGAACCGAATGGAGGAGAGGAGGTGCCCGGTTACCAGCTCCAGGCCTCCGCCATGCGCTGGCTCGCCGGGAGTGGTACCGAGCCTTTCCAAGATCCCATCCGCACCCCCGACCGCGCGGCCTCCGGCGGGAGCACCAACCCGTTCTTCGTCGAGTTCTACGCCGAGACCGCCGCCGGAATGCAGGACCTCGAAGCCCGCGAACACACCGCCCAGGTACCATACGAGGTTCGGGAGGATCGCGAGCAGAGCTTCCGCGAGGGACGCCTCCCCATCCTCTACTGCTCCCCGACGATGGAACTTGGTGTGGACATCTCCGAACTCAATGCCGTGAACATGCGCAATGTCCCGCCGACCCCGGCCAACTACGCCCAGCGCAGCGGTCGAGCCGGTAGGAGCGGCCAGCCCGCCCTGGTCTTCACCTACTGCTCAATAGGTAGCTCCCACGACCAGTACTTCTTCAAGCGCCCCGAACGCATGGTCGCTGGAGCCGTAAGCCCCCCGCGCTTGGACCTCGCCAACGAAGACCTCGTCCGGGCGCACGTGCAGGCCCTCTGGCTCACCGAGACCGGCCAGAACCTCGGTCGCTCCCTCAAGGATGTCCTCGACGTGGAGGGCGAGGACCCGAGCCTGGAACTCAGGGACTGGGTTCACGCCAGCTTCGCTGATGCGGGAGCCCGTCGGCGCGCCCGCCAGAGGGCCGGCCGCGTCCTCGCCAGCGCCGCGGAGGAGCTGCGCGGCGTGCCCTGGTACACGGACGGCTGGCTCGACGAGGTGCTCGACGGCGTGGAGCGCGCCTTCGACAGGTCGTGCGACCGCTGGCGCACCCTCTACCGCGCCGCGCTCGCCCAGCGTGTTACGCAGAACAAGATCATCGGCGACGCCTCCCGCAGCCAGAGGGACAAGGACCAGGCCCGCAGGCTCCGTCGTGAGGCCGAGGCCCAACTGGACCTGCTCATCTCCGAAGCCCAGGGAGTCTCCTTCTCCGACTTCTACAGCTACCGCTACTTCGCCAGCGAGGGCTTCCTCCCCGGCTACAGCTTTCCCAGGCTCCCGATCAGCGCCTTCGTCCCAGGCTCCGGCCGCCGTCACAACCGCGAGGAGTTCCTCTCAAGACCCCGTTTCCTCGCCGTCTCCGAATTCGGACCACGGGCATCCGTCTACCACGAGGGCGCCCGCTACCTCATAAACCGCGTGATCTTGGAGCGCGACGAGCAGGAGCTCCTTACCACCCGCGCCAAGCAGTGCGAGAACTGCGGCTACTTCCACCCGATTCCCGGCCAGGACGACGGTCCCGACCTCTGCGAGAACTGCGACGCCGCCCTCGGAGCCCAGCTCCGCCAACTCTTCCGCCTCCAGAACGTCTCCACCGTCCGCCGCGACCGCATCAACTCCGACGAGGAGGAGCGCCAGCGCCTCGGCTACGAGATCCGCACCGGCGTCCGCTTCGCCGGCCGGGGAACCCCCGGTGACCTCTCCGCCCGAAACGCTACGCTGCAGAGCGACGGTCAGAAGCTCGCCACCCTCACCTACGGCAACGCCGCGACCCTCTGGCGCATAAACCTCGGCTGGACCCGCCGCAAGAACAAGGACCAGCTCGGCTTCGTCCTGGATACCGAGCGCGGCTTCTGGGGTCGGACCGACCAGGAGACCACCGGCGACCCAGAAGATCCACTCTCCGCCAGCACGAGCAGGGTCATTCCCTACGTCGAGGACACCCGCAACTGCCTCATGCTGCGCCTGGAAGGCACCGTAGATGACAGAATACTCGCGTCTCTCCAGTCCGCCCTCAAGAACGCCATCCAAGTCGTCTACCAGCTGGAGGACAACGAGCTCGCCGCAGAACCCCTGCCCTCACGCCACGACAGGCACCTGATCCTCCTCTACGAATCCGCTGAGGGAGGCGCCGGTGTCCTGCGTCGCCTGCTGGACGATCCTGGCTCCTTCGCAAAGGTTGCCGCCGAAGCCCTCCGCATCTGCCACTTCGACCCGGACACAGGCGAAGACCTCCGCCACGCCCCCCGCGCCAGAGAGGACTGCGAGGCCGCGTGCTACGACTGCCTGATGAGCTACACGAACCAGATGGATCACTCCATGCTCGACCGCCAGAGCATCCGCGATCTCTTGATGCAACTCACAAAAGCCACCGTTGAGGCCGCCCCGACCCTCGGTACCCGCTCCGAGCATCTGAAACGGCTCGAACGCCAGGCCGGATCGAGCCTGGAGAAGAAGTGGCTCGCCTTCATCGAAGACCGTGGCCACCGGCTCCCATCCCACGCCCAGCGCCTCTTCGCAGAGGCCGGCACCCGCCCGGACTTCTTCTACGACGGAGATTACGGCGCGGCCGTCTACATAGATGGCCCGCACCACGATTACCCCGAGCGGCAACAGAGGGACGCGGCCCAGGCCGAGGCGATGGAAGACCTCGGATACATGGTCATCAGGTTCGGCCACCAGGACGACTGGGCCGCCGTAGTCGCAGAGTATCCGTACGTCTTCGGGAGCTGAGGGTGACCTATACTGAACGCATTGATGAAGGACAGCAAACTTCAGGAAGGAGGAAGGCATGGAAGGCAGGACCGGCAGTGAGATCACGGTGTCTACGGAGGGTGAGATCCGCCGCGCCGCCAGGGAGCACCTTGAGCGCGTGCGTGGCGTACCCGAACACGGCAAACCGGGCAGAGTGCCGCGCGAAGGGCGCCCGAG
>JALZNL010000292.1 GCA_030857715.1 Actinomycetota bacterium
CGCCAGCGCGAGCAGGATGACCGTCAGGAAGGTCCAGACGAGCAGCATCGCCCCGTTGCGCCCGCCGTCGAAGCGGGCCAGCCTTCCGGCCACGTACCCGCCGAAGAAGTAGGTCAGGAAGATCAGGACCCCGAGCAGCACGAGCCCGGTAATGACGGCGGCCCCCAGCGGACCGGACAGGTTCGGCGAGAAGCCCAAAGGCCCGAGCACGATTCCGGCGACGGCCGAGAAGATCGCGCCCGCCACCAAGGCGAACACAAACCCGAGAAAGCTCGCCAGCCAGTCCACGCCGCCGTACATATCGCGCAGCCTGTCCTCGCGGTCCTCGGCCTCCTCGAAGTAGCCCCTGGGGTACGGCGTCGCGTCGGCCGTCGTGTCGGGGTGACCGGGCGTGCGTATGATGCGGGTCTCCTTCTCCCCGTTGCCCTGGGGAGGACCCTGGGGGGATCCCTGCGGCACCTGGCGGGTCTCCTGCTCGTCCGCGTCGTCCGTCCCGCCGGGCGGCTCCCGGCGCGTGTCCTCCTGGCGGTTCTCCCCGAGCGGGACCCTGCGGGTCTCCTGCTCGTCCGCCTCGTCCCCAAGCGGCCCCGTCCTGCGGCGCTCCTCCGGGCGATCTCCGGGTCTCTCCGTCATCTCTCCCCCTTCGATAACAACCTGTTCTTCCAACGTACGCGTCTGCGCCCGAATTCTACCCCGGGCGCCACCGGGCCGCGCCGGAGGGGCTCTCGTGCGGCCCGGGCGCGGTGTTTTGTACATCCGGCCAGGGATTCCGCCCGATGCGGGCGCCTGGCTTGTACGCCGGGCCATATGCAACCGGCGTGGACGGTCCATATCATGGGTTTTACAGCCGGGAGCATTCCGCTTCCTGGGCACAGTATAGAGCGCGGGACGCTAGGAGGTAAGCTTGGCGACGATGGGCAAGCAAGACGTGTTGCAGCAGGCGAAGGACGCGAACGTCCAGTTTATCCGGATGTGGTTCACGGACATCCTTGGGACCTTGAAGAGCTTTGCGATCACGGTCGAGGAGCTGGAGGACGCCCTGGACGGCGGGATGGGCTTTGATGGGTCATCCATCACGGGCTACCAGGACATCGAGGAGTCGGACATGATCGCCATGCCCGATCCCTCCACGTTCAAGGTGATCCCCTGGAGCCCCCAGGAGGAGCCGACGGCCCGCATGATCTGCGACATTCAGACGACGGACGGCGACCCTTACGTGGGCGACCCGCGCCACATCCTGCGCCGCGCGCTGGAGCGGGCCAACGAGATGGGCTTCGACACGTTCAACTGCGGACCGGAGCTGGAGTTCTTCTACTTCAAGGACTCAAGCGGCACAGAGCCCCTCGACTACGGCGGCTACTTCGACCTGACGACGCTGGACGCGGCGACGGCGCTGAGGCGCGAGACGGTTCAGGCGTTGCAGGCGCTCGGCATCAGGGTCGAGTACAGCCACCACGAGGTCGGCATAAGCCAGCACGAGATCGACCTGCGCTTCGACGACGCGATGACGATGGCCGACAAGGTGATGACCTACAAGACGGTCGTCAAGGAGATCGCCACCCGCCACGGCGTCTACGCCACGTTCATGCCGAAACCCCTCAGGGACCAGAACGGCTCCGGGATGCACACCCACCAGAGCCTCTTCTCGAACGGCAAGAACTCGTTCTTCGACGCGGACAGCGAGCATTACCTCTCGGACCAGGCGAAGGCGTTTATCGCGGGCCAGCTCCGCCACGCCAGGGAGCTCTCCATCATCTTCGCCCAGTACGTGAACTCCTACAAGCGCCTGGTCCCCGGCTACGAGGCCCCGGTCTACATCGCCTGGAGCCGCCGCAACCGCTCGGCGCTGGTGCGGGTGCCGGGCTTCCACCCGGGCCAGGAGAAGGCGACGCGCATGGAGCTGCGCTGCCCGGACCCGGCAGCGAACATCTACCTGTGCTTCGCGGCGCTCCTGCACGCCGGCCTCGAAGGCATCGAGAAGGGCTACGAGCTGCCCGAACCGATGGAGCGCAACCTCTACAACCTCTCGGTCGAGGAGCGCGAGAAGATGGGCATCCAGTCTCTTCCGGCGGACCTCGGGGAGGCGATCAAAGAGGCTGAGAACTCCGAGCTGCTGCACAAGGCTTTGGGCGATCACACCTACAGCCGCCTCCTCCAGCTCAAGCGCGAGGAGTTCGAGGACTACCGTATCCAGGTGACGCCTTACGAGCTCGAGAAGTTCTTGCCGGTTTTGTAGGCTTCAGGCTACGGGCATCAGGTTTCAGGGGCGCGGTTTCCACCGCGCCCTTTCTTATCGAAGCGGCGGCCACCTCCCGGATCCTCTGCCTCGCGCTATTCTCACCCCGTTGTCGGAGGCCCGGCATGGCAAATGGTTCGGATAGCCGCCAGTATCGGCGGCGAATCGGGAGTCCGTTTCTCAACCAGAGGGGATCTGCGCGAGGATGCGGGTACCATACCCTGACCTGCTCTCGACCTCCAGCGTGCCGCCCAGGCGTCCGGCGCGCTCGCGCATCGACTTCAGGCCCAGGTGACCAGGGAAGGAGCCGCCGGGGTCGAAGCCCGAGCCGTCGTCGCTTACCTCCAGCACGATCCGGTCCGCGCCAAGGTCCAGCTTCAGGTAAATCCGCCCCGCGCGAGCGTGCTTGACGGTGTTGTGGAGCGCTTCTTGGGCGATGCGGTAGAGGGCTTCCTTCGTTTCCAGGGGGGCCTCCGGTTCGCCGCCGAGCGCAGCGTCGACGCGGATGCGGTGCCGCGCCTCGATCGCCGCCGCCTGCTTCTCCAGCGCGGCTACGAGCCCTTCTTTCTCCAGGGACTCCGGGCGCAGCTCGAAGATGAGCGCCCGCATCTCGGTCATGCCCGCTTCGGCCAGGGCGGCGGTGTAATCGAGCGGTTCCGCCGCGCTCTCGGGGTCGCTCTCGAGTAACTCGCGGGCGGTCTCCACGCCCAGGGCGATGCCGTAGAGGGCCTGGGAAACGGAATCGTGCAGCTCGCGGGCGAGCTTCTGGCGTTCTTCGAGCGCTGCTTTCCCGCGGACTTCGGCGAAGAGCCGAACGTTCTCGACCGCGACGGCGGCCTGGTCAGCGACGGCCCTCAGGAAGACCCTCTCGTCCTCACCGGGTTCCTGGTCGGGAAGGAAGCAGAAGAAGATCGCGCCCAGCGCCTGACCCCGGGAGACGAGCGGCAGGCTGTACACGATGTCCCACGGCACTTCGTCTACGAAGCTGTGGATGGGCGAATACAGGGGATGGGCGAGTAGAAATCGGCGGAGGTCGCGTACGAGTACGGGCCGGCGGCTGCTGAAAGCTTCGAGGCTGGGGGAAGGCACCCCGGCCCGGTAGGCCTCCTGGAGGCCTGAAGTGTAGCCTTCGGGGAGGCCGTGGGAGCCGAAGAGATCTACCGCGCCTTCTCTCTCGCCGATCAGGACGATCCCGCAGGCGACGGCCGTGCTGGCGTTGACCACACCCTTCGCAAGGGCGCCCAGTACGGTCTCCGTGGGCTGGTCGAGGGTCAGTTCGCCGGCGATGCCCGAGAGCGTCGCCACGCGCTCCTCGAGCAACCGCTGCGCCCGCGCCCTCTCGGTGACGTCGTGCGCCACGGCAACCAGCGTCTCCCTGCCGTCACGGATGATTACGCTTGCGCTGACCTCCACGTCCAGGAGAGAGCCGTCCTTGCGGACGTACTTTCGCTCCGTCACGGAGAGGTTCTCCTGCTCCAGGACGCGCCGGATGTTGGCGTCCACGCTCTCGCGGTCGGCGGCGATCACGTCGTAGAGCGTCATCCGGTGTAGCTCCTCCTCAGAGTAGCCTAACGCCTCGCGAAAGGCGCGGTTGGACTCCACGATGTGCTTGCTCTTCACATCTATGAGGAAGATGTTCTCCGTGGCCTGCTCTATCACGGTGCGGTAGAGTCGTTCGCTCTCTTTGAGTGCCTCCTCGTTCCTCTTGCGCTCGGTTATATTGCGCGTTATCGCGAGAAGACCGGAGATCTCGTCCCGGGCGTCGCGCAGAGGGACGGCGTGGGTTTCCAGCCAGCAACGCGTGCCCTTGAGCCCGACAAGCTCGAACTCCAGTGTCCCCGACCCGCCGTGCAGCACCCTCTTCGTAAGGGCCACGAAATCGGCCCGATGCTCGGGGGCGATGTACTCGTACACCGGCTTGCCGCGCACCTGTTCCAGCGAGTCCGCCTCGATCATGGAGAGTCCTGCGGGGTTCATCTCCAGCAGAGAGCCGTCCATGCCAAGC
>JALZNL010000293.1 GCA_030857715.1 Actinomycetota bacterium
GTCCAACACCGGTGAGGGTGGCGAGGACGCCGACCGCCTCCACGACCCCGAGCGTCGTAGCGCCATCAAGCAGGTGGCGTCGGGACGGTTCGGGGTCACGAGCGAGTACCTCACGAACGCCGACGACATCCAGATCAAGATGGCGCAGGGCGCCAAGCCCGGCGAGGGCGGGCAGCTGCCTGGGGCCAAGGTCTACCCGTGGGTGGCGAAGACCCGGCACTCGACGCCCGGTGTCGGTCTGATCTCGCCACCGCCGCACCACGACATCTACTCCATCGAGGACCTGGCGCAGCTCATCCACGACCTCAAGAACGCCAACCCGCGGGCGATGGTCAGCGTGAAGCTGGTCTCGGAGGTCGGCGTCGGCACGATAGCCGCCGGGGTCGCCAAGGCCAAGGCCGACCTCATCACGATAGCGGGCCACGACGGCGGCACGGGCGCCTCCCCGCTCTCCTCCATAAAGCACGCGGGCCTGCCGTGGGAGCTCGGGCTCGCCGAGACCCAGCAGGTCCTCGTCCGGAACGACCTGCGCGGGCGCGTCGTCCTCCAGACCGACGGCCAGCTCAAGACGGGCCGCGACGTGGTCGTTGCCGCCCTTCTCGGCGGCGAGGAGTTCGCCTTCTCGACGGCCCCGCTCGTGGCGACCGGTTGCATCATGATGCGCGTCTGTCATTTGAACACGTGCCCTGTCGGCATCGCGACGCAGGACCCGGAGTTGCGCAAGCTCTTCACGGGGACGCCGGAGCACGTCGTCAACTACTTCTTCTTCCTCGCAGAAGAGGTGCGGGAGTTTATGGCCGGGATGGGCTTCCGCACGTTCGAGGAGATGGTCGGGCGCACGGACAGGCTCAAGATGCGCGAGGCCATCGAGCACTGGAAGGCGCGGGGCGTGGACCTCTCCGCGATCCTGCACCAGGACGAGGATTCAGACGGGAAGCCCCTCCGCCACTTCGAACTGCAGGAGCACGGTCTGAACAGGTCGTTGGACAACGATCTCATCGAGAGGTGCATGCCCGCCCTCGAAAGCGGCGAGGAGGTCCGCTTCTCGCAAGAGATCCTGAACACCCACCGCACGGTCGGGGGGATGCTTTCAGGCGAGTTGGCGCGGCGGTACGGCAACGACGGGTTGCCGGACGGCACGATCCGGATAGACATGCACGGCGTCGGCGGCCAGTCCTTCGGGGCGTGGCTGGCGAAGGGCCTGACCTTCACCCTCGAAGGCACGACCAACGACTACGTGGGCAAGGGCCTCTCCGGCGGCCGTCTCGCGGTCTTCCCGTCGAGGCTGGCGGCATACAAGGCGGCCCGTAACGTCGTGATCGGGAACGTGGCGCTCTACGGTGCCACGGCGGGCGAGGCTTTCTTCAGCGGCTTCGCTGGCGAGCGGTTCGCGGTCCGCAACTCCGGGGCGCACACGGTCGTCGAGGGCGTCGGCGACCACGGGTGCGAGTACATGACCGGCGGGGTCGTCGTCGTGCTCGGCGAGACGGGCCGCAACTTCGCGGCCGGCATGAGCGGCGGTGTGGCGTTCGTGCTGGACGAGGAGGGGCGCTTCGAGACGCTCTGCAACAAGGACATGGTCGGGCTGGAGGTCGTCGAGTCCGACGAGGACGAGACACTGCTGCGGGAGATGGTCGAGAAGCATCTGGAATGGACCGGGAGCGAGCGGGCGCGGCGGGTCATGAAGGAGTGGGACGAGTTGCTGCCGAAGTTCGTGAAGGTGATGCCGCACGACCTCAAACGGGTGTTGCAGGAGCGGCAGGAGGCCGAGTTGGAGGTGGCGCGCTAGTGGGAGATCCAAAAGGCTTCCTCAAGATAGGTCGCAAGCCCACCCCCAAGCGCAACGTGGTCGAGCGCGTGCAGGACTACCGCTACGTCTACGAGCCGATGCCCGACGAGGAGCTCAAGGGCCAGGCCTCGCGGTGCATGGACTGCGGGGTCCCGTTCTGCAACACGGGTTGCCCGCTCGGTAACCTGATCCCGGACTGGAACGACCTCGTCTACCGGGAGCACTGGAAGCAGGCCATAGACCGCCTCCACCAGACCAACAACTTCCCCGAGTTCACCGGGATGCTCTGCCCCGCCCCGTGCGAGTCCGCCTGCGTCCTCGCCATCAACGACAAGCCCGTCACCATCAAGGAGATAGAGCTCTCCATCATCAACCGCGCTTTCGACGAGGGCTGGGTGGTCGCCAAGCCCCCGCCGCCGGAGAGGCGAACCGGAAAGAAGGTCGCCGTCGTCGGGAGCGGGCCTGCGGGCCTCGCGGCGGCGCAGCAGCTCAATTGGGCCGGGCACACGGTCGTCGTCTTCGAGAAGGATGACAAGATCGGGGGCCTCCTCCGCTACGGCATCCCCGACTACAAGATTGAGAAGTGGGTGGTGGACCGCCGCGTCGTCATGATGGAGGAGGAGGGCGTCGAGTTCCGCACGAACGCCCACGTCGGCGAGGACCCGACCACCGAGGAGCTGGAGGGCGAGTTCGACGCGACTGTGCTCGCCATCGGAGCCTTGCAGGGGCGAGATCTGGACGTGCCGGGCCGGGAGCTGGGCGGCATCCACCTCGCGATGGACTACCTCGTGCAGCAGAACCGGCGGGTCGCCGGTCTTCCGTCGGACGCGGAGATCGAGATCAGCGCCAGGGACAAGAACGTCGTGATCCTGGGCGGCGGCGACACGAGCGCCGACTGCCTGGGCAACTCCCACCGCGAAGGCTGCGCCTCGGTGAAGGTCCTGACCCACGGCCCGAAGCCCCCCGAGAACCCGGACCACCTCACCTGGCCGGACTGGCCGCTCATCCTCCACACCTACCCGGCCCACGAGGAGGGCGGCGAGCGCGGCTTCTCCGTCGCCGTCAAGGGCTTCTCCGGCTCCAACGGCCACGTCGAGAGGATGCACGCCGTCGAGACCGAACGCGAGAACGGTAAGACCGTCCCCAAGGAAGGGACGGATTTCGAGATAGAGACGGACCTCGTCCTGCTCGCCATCGGCTTCACCGGGCCTGTCAAGGACCGCTTCCAGGAGGAGATGGACCTCGGCTACACGGACCGCGGCGCCATCCACTCCGAGAACGGCTTCGGGACGAAGAGAGAGAACGTCTTCGTCGCTGGCGACGCCAAGCGGGGCGCCTCGCTCATAGTCTGGGCCATCGCCGAGGGGCGCAAGGCCGCGCGGCAGGCGGACGAGTTCTTGATGGGCCGGAGTTTGCTGCCGGGTTAGGAAGCTCCGTCTTGGGACCGGACGGGTCGCCCGCGCACGTGATGTTCCGCTGGCTGTGCCAGTGGAAGGTCGCGCCTAACAGCTATGACCTCGTAGATAACTTCGGCTGTCGGAGCCCGAAGGAGTTTCCCCGGGCGTCGAGAGGCTGGCGCGGGGCCAGAGGGTGATGACCATCTTCGAAATCGCGGATTTCCGGGTAACGACCGCGCCCTCGGAAGTCCGCATGACCCCGGTTCGCCGCCCATGAGCGTCGAGAGCTCACATCGGAGGCCCAGCGTACTGTAGCGTTGTGCAGTGGTATTGGACCGCTGCTCCTTCGCTCGTCTGGCGCCGGCGTGTCGGACGTTCCGAAATCCTCCCGCGCAATGCTTGAAAGCAAGCTTCGCAGGGGTGGTCCAACTGCATTGACTACCACTTTAGCGTGTTTAGTCTCCTTATGTGCAGGGTACACATAAGTACAAGAAGCAATCACCCACACGACACGGAGGCATCTCTATAGTGCATAAGACCACCGACATTGACAAGATGGACAAGACGGCCCGGACGATGTCCAGGACCACCTAGCAGTCCGCTCACACCGCGATGGACTACGCACTCAAGGCTCAGGAGATCAACACCGAGCTCCTGCGGCGGACGTCGCAGGCTTGGATCGAGGGCTTCCGCTACCAGGCAAGGCTCTCCCAGGGGATGGCCCAAGCGTTTTTCGGGCATCAGGGGAACGCGTTCGCGAGCACGATGCACGTGGAGCGCTCCGCCCAGGAGCAGAGCAGGTCGGAGGTCACTGAGCCCGCCACTAACGGCGCGCAGAAGGACACCGAACCGGCTGCCGAGGACGCCCAGAGGAACACCGAGCTAGCCGCTGAGGACGCCCGCCAGAAGGCCGAGAAGCAGAAGGCTGAGAAGGTAGCCAAGGAGACGCGGAAGGCCGAGAAGGCCGCCGAGGAAACGCAGGAGGCTACTGAGATGGCTGCAAAGAGTGCCCAGAAGAGCACCGAGCCGGTCGCCGAGGAAACGCAGAA
>JALZNL010000019.1 GCA_030857715.1 Actinomycetota bacterium
CGAAACGGCCCCGAGCACCACGAGGACCATAACCCACGCGAACGTCCACCTGTACGGCGAGAGCTCCGAGACGAGGCGCCTTGCGGTCGTGGCGCGGTCCGCAGCCTTCTCCTGCGGCGCCTCTGCAATGGACTGGATGCCCCTAATCCCGGGCCTCCCCGGACGGCTTCATCTTGTGGACCAGCCAGTTCTTCCCGCCGGTGCGGAAGATGGCGTACCGGCCGTCGAAGCGCGCGCCGCGCAAGCGCACGATCACCATCTCCTCCCCGAACTCCTCGGCCTCGTAGGTACCCCTGTCCCAGATGCTCTTCTTGACGGCCCCCGGTACATTTTCGACCGGCGTATCGTCCACGAGATCCAGGTGCGAGAGGTCGTGGTCCTCGACACGCATGGCGAGGCGGTTCTTTTTCGTGTCCTCCGGCATGCCCTTGGGGACGGCCCAGGAGACCAGAACGCCGTCCCGTTCGAGGCGCAGGTCGAAGTGGTGGGCTGTCGCGTAGTGCTCCTGGATGACGAACCGCGGCATATTAGCCGTCGCCTCCGCCGGCGGCTACTGTTTCGTCCACTAGCTGGGAGCCGAGGATCTCGTTGTAGAGTTCGGAGTCGCGGCGCAGTTCCTCGTGCGTGCCCATCGCGCCGATAGTGCCTTCGTCGAGGACCAGGATCAGGTCTGCGTCCCGCACCGTCGAGATCCTCTGGGCGATCACGAATACGGTCCGGTGCTTCTCGCGCATCAGCCTGTCCAAAGTCTCCTGGATGGCCGCCTCCGTCTCCGCGTCCACCGCCGAGGTGCTGTCGTCGAGGATGAGCAGGCGGGGGTCAACGAGCAAGGCCCGCGCTATCGCGATCCTCTGGCGTTGCCCGCCGGAGAGGCCGACGCCGCGCTCCCCGATCACGGTCTCGTAGCCGTCCGAGAGCCCCCGGATAAAGCCGTCCGCCTGCGCGTCCTTTGCGGCTGCCCTGACCTCCTCGTCCGTGGCGTCGGGTCTTCCGAAGGCGACGTTGTCGCGGACGGTGCCGGAGAAGAGGCGGGCTTCTTGCAGGACCATCCCGATCTGGGACCGTAAAGAGGTGAGCGTTACGTCGCGGACGTCGTGACCGTCGAGCCTGACCGCGCCGCCCGTCGCATCGTAGAAGCGCGGCAGCAGGTTGACGAGGGTGGACTTGCCCGAGCCGGTCGTGCCGAGGATCGCGACCGTGCTGCCCGGCTCGACGGCGAAGCTCACGCCGCGCAGGATCTCGCGCTCGCTCCCCGGGTAACGGAACGAGACGTCGTCGAACGCCACCCTGCACTCGACGGGCGGCAGGGGGGAGGCATCTGGTTTGTCCGTGACTTCCAGGGGGGCGTCCAGGATCTCGAAGACCCGCGCCGCCGAAGCCCCCGCCCGCGAGATGTTCGCCGACAAGAACCCTATCGTCAGTATCGGGAACAGCATGAAGCCGAGCAGGGTGTTGAAGGCGACGAGCTCCCCGATAGAGAGCCCGCCGTTTATGACCTGCCAGCCGCCGAACCAGACGATAGCGAGCGTCCCGAGGTTGGCGAGCAGGAAGACGAACGGGAAGTTGTTGGCGAAGACGCGCACGGTCTGGAGGTTCCTGTCCAGGAGCTCGTCGTTTACGTTCTTGTAGCGGGCGGTTTCGTAGTCCTCGCGGGCGAAGGCCCGGATCACACGCACCCCCGAGAGGTCTTCCTGGAGCACGGTGTTCAGGCGTCCAAGCGTCTGCTGGACCTGCCCGAAGAGCGGCCTGATGAGCCGCACGAACCGGACGAGCAGCAGGGCTATCGCCGGGACCACGGCGAGCGAGACGAGCGCGAGCCGGGCGTCCAGGTAGAAGAGCAGGGACGCGGCACCAATAAGCATGACGACCGCGTTGGCGAGCTGGACGACGCCCGAGCCGGCGAAGGACCGGATCTGCTCGACGTCGTTGGTCAGCCGCTGCACGAGCTGGCCGGTCTGGACCCGGTCGTAGTAGCTGAACGAGAGCCGCTCCATCTGCCCGAAAAGCGCATCGCGCAGATCGTAGGCGACCCCCTGGGACGCCCTTTCCGCGAGATACCCCTGCAAGAACGTAAAGAGCCCCCGTGCGAGCGCCACCACGACGAGCCCCGCGACCACGTAGACGAGCACGTCCGCCTGTCGCGGGGCGATGCCCGTGTCGATGGCCCGGCCGACCAGGAGCGGGGCGACCAGGTTGGCCCCCGAGACGAGCATCAGCGCCAGCGCGGCGCCGATGCTCTCCCGCTTGTACGAGCGCAGGTATCCCAGAGCCCGCCGGAGTGGTCCGGGGCCGCCCTTCTCGTCCCGCCCGGCCACGCCGGCCTTACGCGCCGATCTGGGTCGTGTGTTGCGGCCTCACGTAGACGACCACGCGCTCGTCGCCTGGCTGGTGGAGCGGGTACACGTCGCGGTCCCTGTACTTCTTCGCCATCGCGTCTATGTAGTCGTTCTCCGGGTCCTCCTCGATGCGGTCCACCTCGCCCCGCACTTCCAGGCAGCGGTACGGGTTCGCCGGGTCCACCAGGGAGAAGGCGACGCGGGGTTCCCTGCCCACGTTGCGGTACTTCTGGCGGGTCTTCGTCTGGCTGAACTTTACGTGCTCGCCATCCCAGCCGAACCAGACCGGGGTGTTCTGCGGCTCCCAGCTCGGGCCCGGCGTCGCGACGTGCACCAGGGCCGTGCTCTCCATCAGGTCGCGGTATCCTTCCGGGATCTCCACCCTTCCGTTCTCCGTCATGCGAGATCCTTACCTGTTTTTGTTACGAACTTCATGAGTGTAGCGCGGCGCCGCGGGCACGGGCCACGGCCTCCCGAACGCCCGGTACGACCTCGTGGGCGAAAAGCTCCGTCTGGCGCTCGTGATCTACGCCGGGCCAGTAGACGAAAGAGTCCATGCCATCCTCCAGGACGAAGCCCGTGAGCGTCTCGATCCACTTCTCCACTGGACTTTCGAGGAGCCCCTGGCCTTCCGCACCGATGTTCCCCGAGACGTTGTAGACGCGCTTTATCTCCGAGGGGTCGCGCCTTGCCTGGGCGGCTCCCTCGTCTATCTTTTTGTGCATCTCGGGCAGGCGTTCGGGCGGGGCGTAGCCGAGGGAGGGGACCCAGCCGTCGGCCCTGCGCCCGATCAGGCCCAGCATCCGCGGCCCGTAGGCCCCGACCCAGATACCGACGTCGTGCGCGGGAGGCGGTCCCGGACGCATCCCCTTCAACGAGTAGAACTCCCCGTCGAACCGCAGGGAACGCTCCCCGCTCCACACGAGCTGCATGACCTCCATCGCCTCCTCCGTGGACCTGACCGCCTCGCCGGGGCTCCGGCGGGGGCCGCCCATGCCGACGACCGCGTCCCAGAACGTGCCGGCCCCGAGCCCGACCTCGACCCTTCCGCCGGAGATGACGTCGAGAGAGGCCGCGGCCTTCGCCAGCATGGCCGGCGGCCTGAGCGGCAGGTTCGCGACGTCGGGGAAGAAGCGGACGCTCTCCGTGACGGGCACGAGGGTCGAGATGAGCGTCCAGGTGTCGAGGAAGCGCCGCTGGTAAGGGTGGTCCTGGATGCCGACGAGGTCCAACCCAGCCCGGTCGGCGGCCTTCGCCACCCTCGCTGCGTAATCCGGTGGATTGGCAAGTGGCTCTATGCTGACCCCGAACTCGAGCAGCCTGCCGTAATCAGGCACCCTTGTCCCCTTTCCCGATGTTTTTCTTGAGGCC
Source organism: Actinomycetota bacterium (assembly GCA_030857715.1). The sequence continues at coordinate 3,708 of JALZNL010000019.1, forward strand.
GGAGGCCGCGACGAGGGAGACGATGGTCGAGGCCGTCAGCAGCAGGAAGGCGTCGGAGAACGGTGCCGAACTTGCGGCGAAGACCGGGTTCAGCGCTCCCGACCCGGCATTTTGTCGGACGGCAAGGAAGGTCGCCGCCACCGCGGGGCCGAAGCCGCCGCCGAGAAAGAAGAGCATCTGGTAGATGCCGAGCCCGACCCCGCTCTCGTCCCTGGAGAGCGAGGCCGCCGCAGCGTTAGCGTTCGGGGAGTTGACCAGCGCGAAGCCAACGCTCTGGCCGAGTATCCCGAGACCGACCAAGACGGACGAGGCTCCGGCGGCGAACGCGGAGATAGAGAAGGTGGATAGCCCGATCACGACGAGCCCGACCCGCACCAGCGTCCGAGGCCCGAACCGATCCGAGAGTTTGCCCGCGACGGGGGAGAGGACCGCCACGACGAGTGCCCCCGGCGCCAGCACCAGCCCGATCCTGAAGGCCGACAACCCGTTGACCTCCGAGAGCAGCAGCGGCACCAGCACCAGGCTCCCCACGTTGGTGAACATCATGAAGAAGCCCGTGACCGCCGCTGCCAGAAACGCCCGGTTTCGGAATAGGTGCGGCGTGACGAACGGGTCCGACGCCGCCCGGATGCGCCACGCGAACGCGCCGGCGAGGAGGCCCGCCACGACGAAGCTGCCCCAGGAGATGGGGGAGGAGAACCCGACGACCTGCCCCTGCGTTACCCCGAAGAGCGCGAGCCCCGCCGACAGCGCCAGCGAGAGCCCGCCAGGCACGTCGAAGTGGCGCACGGCCGCCATGAAACCGGCCGGTTTGCTCGAACCGCCGTCCGCGACGCCGGGCAGGGCGTAGAGGGCGCCGGGGATGAGGAGCGCGGCCAGAAAGACGGTCAGGAAAAACAGGGCGTGCCAGCCCGCGAGCCCGGTGACGACGCCGCCGAGCACGGGGCCTATGGCCGCGCCGACGCCCACGCTTGAAGAGAGCAGGCCTAGCGCCGTGCCGCGGCTCCCCTCCGGGAGCGCCTTGGCAACGGCGGCGAAGCCCAGCGCCGGTATCGCCGACGCCCCGGCCGCCTGCAGGATGCGCCCCGCGACCAGCAGCGGCAGGCTCGGCGCCAGCGCGCAGGCCAGCGAGCCCGCGGCCAGAAGTAAGAGGCCCAGGGCGAAGGTGCGGCGGAGGCTGTAGAGGTCGGCGATACGCCCGTAGAGCGGGATGCCGACGGCGAAGACCAGCAGGTACCCCGTGATGACCCACCCGGCCTGCCCCTGCGTCGCGCCGTAGTCCTGCCGGATGTCCGGGACCACGACGTTTACGAAGGTCTGGTTGAGGACGGAGATCAGGATAGCCGTCACCACGACGACGAGGAGCAGGCGGGTGTTCCTCTGTCCCACCTGCTCCTCCGCGGTCATCGCCTCCCCCGCGGGACTCAACCCGCGACCCCGGCGAACTCCGTCTCCTCATTCCGCGCCGCGAGCCCGCCGGCGAGGTCAACCACCAGCTCTCCCAACGCGTCCAGACGTCCACCGTACACCTCGTCCGTGACGTTGCCCGAGCCGTCGGCGCGCTGCCAGGCCTTCGGGATGGAGACCACCAGCGGCGCGACGACGCCGCGCAGGGCGTGGACCACGTGGACCATCGCGCCGGCCGCGTTAGCCCCGGCCTGCTCGCCGCCGGCGGTCGAGATCAGGCCGACCACTTTCCCGTCTAAATACGGGTGCTCCCCGCCGGAGAGGAACTGCGCGAAATCGAGCGCGTTTTTCGTCACGCTCGCGAGCGTCCCGTGGTAGGCCGCGGTGCTGATCAAGACGGCGTCCGCCCCGCGCAACTCCCCCACGAGGCGCCCCACGCCGGGCCCGTACTCTTCGAGCGATCGACCGGGTTTGTACATCGGCAGGTCGAGCTCCCGCAGGTCCAGAAATCCCGTCTCTGCCCCGGCCTCCCCGGCCGCCGCGAGCGCCCGCCTCAGCGCCCCGAGGCTCGCAGAGCCCTCCCACAGCGTCCCGCCGATACCCACAACCTTCAAACGTCCTTCTCTAAATGTCATGCTCGTCCCCTCGCAAATACGATCTCTAAACGACTAATTCCGGTCCACCCCCAACCCGGCCCACACCTTCGTCAGCAGCTTGCCGAGCTCGCGTCGTTCGGATGAGTCCAGCCCGGCAAACGTCTTCTTTTCGGCCCGCTCCCAGCACCGCAACACGGGGTCTTCCAGGGCGTGCCCCTTCTCTGTCAAATACACCCGGAAACTGCGGGCGTCGGCGGGGTCGGTGCGCCGCTCGACGAGGCCGCAATTTTCCAGGCGCCGGAGCATCTTCGTGACGGTGGGAGGTTCCACGCCGAGCCTGCAGGCGAGCTCGCCGCCGCGCAAGCCGTCGGTCTGCCAGAGCTCGATCAGGACCATCTCCTGCCCGACGTGCAGCCCGACCTCCGCCAACAGTCCCCCGACGTTGCCCCGGTGCGCCTTGCACACCTTCGCCAACGCGAACCCGGTCCTCTCCTTTATCGGATGGACCTCTTCGATCCCGTTCCTCTTCATCTACCTACCGACCGAGAGTTCGGGCTGTAGGCGTCCGAGTCGATGCCCCAACCGACGATGCGCTCTGGGAGGATCCGGATAAACTCGTCGGCGAACCCGGGGCCCACCTCCCCGCCGCCCTCGCCGAAGACCTCGGCCAGGCCGCGGACCTCCACGCCCCGCGCCCGCCACGGTGGCAACACGTCGTCCACCACGAAGGCGACCCGGCCCGTCTCCCCGATGTCCCTGAATTTCTTGCTCCGGCCCAGGTTGTGCCCGCCGACGTCAATGACGCCAAGCTCCGGGTTGTACCGGAACGCGACCGGGACCACGTGCGGCCGTCCGGACGCGTTCACCGTGGCCAGCCGCCCCAGCCGCTGGTCCTGGAGGTACTCGATCTCCTTCTCCGTGAAACCGCTCATGACTGCTCCGCCCCTCTCCGCGCCGTCAACCGCTCGTAGTTCTTCCTGAAAAGCTCCAGAGCGCCGGCCACGTCCTCCTCGCCCCGGATGGGGTAGCTCACCCACCCCGTCTCCGGCAGAACGTGGTGCACACGTGCTCTCCCCGAGGCCACCAACTCCTCACGCACCTTCACCGGGAACGGAAGGTCCGCCAGCCGGTCGCCGTGCAGGTGCCCGATCTCATGCCCGTTTACCCGAAACTCTCTCCCACCGAACCGGTGTGCCCTCTCCTCGACCCCGGGCCACCCCAGTACCTCGCGCCCGATCTCCTCGCCTATTGCACCCATCTCTACCTCCTGCTCGCCGAAAGTATTTAGCCGGCTAAATAAAAGGGTGCTACCGGCCGTTCGGCTGTCAAGCTCCTGCGGTACCCGTTCGTCAACCTGGCAAGATTATCCGACGCGTCGGGTGCCGCGCCGATGGGCCAAAGGACGGTCTTGGACCTGTACGCAAGGACAGGCCTGTTGTGCGCAACGGCCCGTGTAGGGGCGGTTCGCGAACCGCCCTCGTCGTGAACCGCCCTCGTCGTGAACCGCCCTCGTCGTGAACCGCCTTTGCGGCGTCAGTCCAGGACGAGCAGCAGCGCGGAGACGGTCACCATCGAGACGGCGGTCGAGACCAGGACCGCGCCCGAGGCGCGGGTGACGTAGACGTCGTACTGGCGGGCCACGATAAAGACGTTGGCGGCGACGGGCAGCGAGGCGCCGAGGAGGGCGGCTGAGGTCCAGAGGGGGTTTACGTCGAAGATCACGGCCGTGGTCAGGAGGAGGGCGGCGGGGTGGATGAAGAGTTTGAGGGCGGTCATGTAGGAGATCTCCGCGACCCCCCCGGCGACGGAGCGGCCGGCCAGCGTGGCGCCGAGGGCGAAGAGGGCGCAGGGGCCGGCCGTCCCGCCGAGCAGGTCCAGGAAGTTGTTCACGGGCGTCGGGGGCGTGAGGCCGGCGGCGGAGACGGCGAGCCCGGCGAAGATCGAGACGATAAGCGGGTTCCGGACCAGGTTCGGGAAGGTCGCGAGGACGGTACGGAGCGGGCCCTCGCCCCGTCCCTTGTCCGATTCAATGAGGAGGATGCCCAAAGGTATAAGCAGGATTCCGTCCAGAGTGAGGCCGACGACCAGGGGGACCGCGGCGTCCCGGCCGAAGACCGCAATCACGAGCGGGATGCCCATGTAGCCCGTGTTCGGGAGCACGGCGGCAAGACCCTGGATCGCCGCCTCCCCCCGCCCGACGTCGAAGAGCAGCCGGCCGCCCGCGACCGCGAGGCCGAAGACGGCGAGGCTCGCCAGCACGTAGGCCCCGATAAACGGGACGTTCAGGACCTCCGCGATGGGGGAGGAGGACATCAGGGCGAAGAGGAAGGCGGGCAGGGCAAAGTAGAAGACGAACGTGTTCACGCCGGCGGCGGCCGTGGTGGTGAGGAGGTTCAGGCGGCCCGCGGCGTAGCCGCAGAAGATCAGGGCGAAAAAGGGCAGCGCGTTGTTCATGATAGTTTGCATCTATGGACGGTTAGCTAGAGACCATCAGACATCAACTATCGCCTTCCGTAATACCGCCGGCGGACGTTGGGTAAGCTACCAGACCGCAACGCCGGCCGCCGAGGGCCGACGGTCCCTCATCGTCATTCTGCGCGGCGCGGGGGGTCTCCGCGCAGGATCTTGACCACCGACCGGAGGCTCACCAGCGCCCAGACGCCTTCGAGCAGGATAAAGCCGAACTGGACCTCTATCACGGCGATCACGGTCAGGATCGAAGAGCCCATCAGGTTTGCGAGCTGGTAGGGGAGGTTGTCCAATTCGACCTTCCCGAGCTGGTTCGCCCCGTAGGCCAGGAGTATGGCGAGTGCGCCTATAACCGAGATCGCCTGCAGCAAAGGGACCCCCTACCTGATCCGGGCCTGCGGTCCGGGCCCGCCCCTCAGGATGACGAACGCCCCCCACAGGCTAATAAGACTCCAAGCCCCCTGAAGCAAGATGAACCCGACCTGCCCATCTACAACGGCGACAACCGTCAGAATAGCGGCCCCGACAAAGTTCGCCACCGCGTACGACAGGCGCCCCGGGTTCACCCAGCCGAACTGGTCGGCCGCGAACGCCCCGAGGACCGCGAGCGCCCCGACTACGGAAACGATCTGCAACAAAGGTACCCCCAAACGTTTACGCCGTGACCCGGATGCCGGCGCCTTCGACGACCTCTCCGACTCGACTCGGGCGCGAGCCCCTCCAAAGCCTGCTCCAGGTCCCCTGGGGCGAACTTGGATGCTCAACCAGCCTTTGTCGAGTACTGCGTCAACCTTATGCGCTTACGCTGGTCCATCACGGCTGAGTATACTCAGCCCAGGAACGCAAGATCAGGTGAGGAGATTTGGATAGATGGATGTAGATCACGCTCAAGTCATCCTCAAAGCGCTAGCCGAAATCAGACGAGGCCAGATTCTAGCTACGAAGGCTAGCGCGCAAACGGCGGATCTTTACGACAACGCCTTCGTCTATGCCATCATGCACCGCATTTACCCTGTCCGACACGAGGATCCTGGGTCCAGCCATGACCCGGCGAACATATTAGATTCACTCCCATTTTATAGAGCGTACGAGGTCGGACGAGAACAGGTACAAGAGGTAGCAGACCTGGTGGATGAGAGGTGGCGTAATAGAGAGAGGATCACTTTTTATGATCTTGAGGATAGATACCAGAGTGGCTGGGCAGGCAAAGAGTTGCGGTCGGACTTGATCAACATTTGCAGGTACTTTTACCTGCTTAGGTGGTTCGACGAACCTTTTTGGAATGAGTTCATGTCTTATTGTCCTGGGGAGGCGCACGACTTAACCCGTGAGTGGGAGCGCTCGGAAATTGTTGACTGGATATAACTGCCATAGGGAACGGCTACACCACACGAGCACTTTGAGCAGACGGCCACCTAATTGGGATTGCTTTGCAGTAGTCTCACCACAACCCCGACAATGCGCTGAAGAGCTTCGTCGCTCAAGTCTCCGACCTGCCTGACGATCAACCCGCGATCAACCCGTGGTTTGCGGTGAAAAGCTTGCCGGGTCGCGCGTAGCTGTCACGTCGCAGCGATCCCGTCTGAAAATCCTCGGAGGAGAGCCTGATGGTTCGGGGATCAGAGTAAGGGTTGCTGGTGACCTGGCACAGGACCCAATCTCCTCGACCGGCGTCGGCCAGAACGACCGCAGGACGCAACTTTGATCTCGATAAGTCTGAGAACGGGAACCGAACGAGGACTACTGCTCCTGCTGCAGGTGCGACCACGCTTCGTCCTCTTCGGGACGATCCCAACCCTCGGCCAGGGCCGTCTCGCTCAGGAGTGCTGTTTCGTTATCACGCGCGGCAGGGTCCTCTTCGAGTATGGTCACGAGTGCTCGGCGCGTGCCTGGGAGATCCACATCCTCCAGCAACCGCACGACGCCTTGCTCGTCTATGATTGCTTCGACAGTTCGTATCACGTCTGCACCTCCTCGCGCATTCTACCCGAGGATGTCGTCTACCGACAGCGAAAGGCCCTCGATGGTCGCGGCCCGTATTTGCTCGCCGGGACCGACCTCGCGGGCACTCAAATAACCGCCGGGACCGGGGTTCATGTGGACCTCGACCTTGCGACCCTGGAGGTCCACGATCCAGCTCTCCGGTATCCCTACGCCGGCGTATAGGGGGAGCTTGACGTTTTTGTCGTAGGCGAGGGTGGTGTCGGAGACCTCCACGACTAGCACCACGTCCTCTGGTCCTGGGAGGCGTCTCCTGTTCGGATCCTCCTTTGCGAGGGCGAGGTCCGGCTGGGGTTCGTCCTCTTCTCCCAGGGCGATGGGATTCTGCACGTTCACCGCGTAGCGGTCGCCGACGAAGCGGACCAGGATCTTGTTGAGGCGATTCACGCATTCCGCGTGGCGCCAGCCGATGGGCGACATGTCCAGTATCTCCCCCCCGATCAACTCGACCCGGGCGTCCTCACGCAGCAGCCCAACCTCGGCCATCTTGTGGTACTCCTCCGCCGTGAAGCGGTGACGCTTGATCTCGGCGCGCAGCATGCCGGTCGCTCCTCCTAATGCAGTTGCTGTCCCAGGACGCTACCGCATCGTTCGTCATTTTTACATAGGAGCTTTAGCCACGACCGCTCCACTGCCGACCACGAATTCGATACGGAATCTCGTAACCTGATTCTTGACGCGGGTGTGCGGCTCCGTTACGCTCGGAATGGCAAAAGACAGCAAAGATGCATGGTGGCGGAGAGGAGAAAGTCTAATTTGCGGTTGCGCCTGCCTTTTGGGAGACCGGATAGGAGGTGGAGGTTGGGGTAGGTGACGCTTTTCGCCTGGGTTCGTCGTGGGGTTGAACGGGAAGAGGAGAGTGCGATGGCAGGAGATTACGTACTGGCTATAGACCAGGGGACGACGTCCAGTCGGGCGATAGTCTTCAACCACGATTCCGCGACGGTGGGTGAGGCGCAGCAGGAGTTCACCCAGCACTATCCAAGGCCTGGATGGGTCGAGCACGACGCGAACGAGATCTGGGACGTCACCCTCGGCGTGATGCGCCAGGCACTCGAGGACGCCGGCGTCTCGCCGGGGGACATCGCTTCTATCGGGATCACCAACCAGCGCGAGACGGTAGTCCTGTGGGACCGCGAGACGGGCGAGCCGGTCCACAACGCCATCGTCTGGCAGGACCGCCGCGGCGCGGCGATCTGTGATGAGCTCTCCGAGCAGGGCTACGGCGACATGGTCTCCAACAAGACAGGCCTCGTCATAGACGCGTACTTCTCGGGCTCCAAGGTCAAGTGGCTTCTGGACAACACCGAGGGCTTGAGGGAGAGGGCCCAGAACGGCGAGATCTCCTTCGGCACCATAGACACGTGGTTGATCTACAAGCTCACCGGCGGCCGGGCCCACGTCACGGACTACACCAACGCCTCCCGCACCCTCATGTACAACATCTTCGACCTCAAATGGGACGATGAGCTCCTCGAGATGCTCGGCGCCCCCCGCGAGATGCTCCCCGAGGTCAAACCTTCTTCCTATGTCTACGGCGACACCGACGCCGACGTCTTCGGCGCGGAGGTCCCCGTCGCCGGCGTGGCGGGCGACCAGCAGGCCGCCCTCTTCGGCGAGGTCGCCTTCGAGAAGGGCCTCACCAAGAACACCTACGGCACCGGCTCCTTCGCCCTCATGAACACCGGCACCGAGCCCATAAAGAGCGAGCGCCAGATGCTCACCACCATAGCCTGGGGCCTCGGGGACAAACCCGTGGAGTACGCTCTCGAAGGCGCCATCTTCATCACCGGCGCCGCCGTCCAGTGGCTCCGCGACGGTCTAGGCATAATACAGGACGCCGCAGAGACAGAGGAGCTCGCGCGCAGCCTGGACTCAAACGACGACGTGTACTTCGTGCCTGGGCTCGTGGGACTGGGCGCCCCGCACTGGGATTCGTACGCCAGGGGCACCATCGTGGGGCTCACGCGCGGTTCGACGAGGGCGCATCTGGCGCGGGCGGCGCTAGAGGCCATGTGCTACCAGACCCGGGACGCGGTCGAGGCGATGCAGGCCGACTCGGGGGAGAAGATCCCAACCTTCAAGGCCGACGGCGGGGCCGCCGCCAACCGCTGGATGATGCAGTTCCAGGCGGACATACTGGGCGTCCCGGTCGAGGTGCCGGAGACCCTTGAGACCACGGCCCTCGGCGCCGCGTACCTCGCGGGGCTTGCGACGGGCTTCTGGCAGGATCAGGAGGAGCTCAAGACCCGGTGGCGCCTGCGTCGCCGCTACGAGCCGCAGATGGGCGAGGAGGAGCGCGAGCGGCTCTACGGCAGGTGGCAGGAGGCCGTCGCCCGCTCCAAGGACTGGGCCCAGGAGGCCGTCGAATCCCCGCTGGCCTAGAGAGTTCGAAAGGAACAGGATGAAGAAGCTCATCAACGCCCCGGAGCGGGTAGTCGAGGAGATGCTCCGGGGTATGGAGCTCGCCCACGGCGGCATGCTCCGCCTGCTCCCCGAAAGCGGCGTCGTCTTCAGGGCCGACGCCC
>JALZNL010000020.1 GCA_030857715.1 Actinomycetota bacterium
TGTCCCAGACTGGTCGGTACAAGACGGTATGCTGAGCGCCCAAGGCGAACCCACCACCGGGAAGGAGCGAAATGGGGCCCATCAGCCGGGTGGCCATAAGCGCCCTAGCGGGGCTGCTGCACGGCCGGATCGCGCCCGGTCCCGACCCGGGACGCTTCGCCGTCACCGTCATCCGGGGGATCGCGGGCGTCCCCGTCGGGGGCGACGGGTTGCAACCTTTCGGACAGACTTTCCCCAGGTACGGAGTTTGAGGGTTCTAATCGCGTACAAAGGTCGTTCATACTTGCAAGGTCCAAACTACACTAACAGCGAGCGAGAAGCCGTGGGCGACGCTGAGGCGTCGGACCGGAACCCGGGGCAGATCAGGAAAGGAGCGTCCGTGGAGCCTATCTCGAAGCACGAGCAGCACGCACGGTCGGGCGAACCTCCGCGGAGGAGGCTTCCTCCTGCGAGGACGTCGGCAGAATGGAGAGTACTCCGGGCGAGAAGCGGCAAGGAGCTTCCGCGCCGCAGGGTACCGCTCTTTGCGGTCGTCGCGGTTGCGCTCTCGGTCCTCGCTACGGCGGCTTGCGGGGGCGCCGAGCGCGGGGGCGCGTCCGCCGCGGACGCGAAGGCCGGGCAAGAGGCTGGCGGCCAGGAGAGCGCACCTGCCGCAAGAACTACCGCTTCCGCGGGACCGGAAGGCGACGAGCGCGATAAGGCGGATGCCCGAGCCGGTGACGCTGTGGCCCGCGCGGATGGCGGCGCCGCGGTGGGGAACGCCAAAGCGCGGGCGGGAGAGGCTGGAGCGCGTGCAGGGGAGGCCAAAGCGGGCACGGGTGGCGCGGCGATCGCGGGCAAGAGCAGAGGAGACACCGGGGGGAGCACCGAGAGGGAGGACGGCCCCCAAAAGGTCACGCTGGAGATAACGGGGGACCCGGGGACCGGGTTCTCCGGCGCGTGTTCGGTCGGGGGTACGGAGAGAACCCTGGATGGACGGGTCCCGGAACGCTACGTCTTCGAGCCACAGGGCAAGAGCCTGGAATGCGAACTACGCACGGAGGGCGGGGGCGCTCTGGGCATCGTCTTCACGGACGGGGCGGGCGTGATCTCCGAGCAGCGGACCGCCGGCGGCGAGCGCACGGTGAAGTTCGCCTACTCGAACGGCGGCATCTCGTCGTCGACCTCTTCGGTCTCCAGAGGCCAGACCGTGACGTACTCTGACAGGTCTTCTTCTGAGGGGTCCCAATAGAAAGGGGCCCAGAGCGGTCGCGATCCAAAAGCAAGAAGACGTCCTCCGGTCCCGGCATGATCGGAGCAAAGAACCCAGCGGGCCGGGACCTTCTTTGAAGAAACAAATCCCCCTCAAAGGCCGTCCCTATGTCCGGGACCCATACTGTGCCTCGACGGGCAAAGCGTTGTCGCGATAGGGCTTCCGAAGCTGGACGCGGGGCGGCACCTACCGGTTGATGGGCGAACGGGCAGCCGTTCGCGGGACGGAAGAGGGGAGAGGCACGCGGCATGGGCGGACTGGCGGATTTCTGGTCGGGTCTTCTCGAGGGGCGTCACCGGGAGCTACTCCGGGAGTCCGGCCAGGAACGGCTGGCCAAAGAGTCGCGCCGCACGCGGAAGGACGACCGCGCCTGCCGACCTGCGGCGCCGGAGGTCGGCGGGGCCGCGGACGAACGGACGGTCGTGCGCCCCGGCACCGCCCTGGACGCGCCGCGGATCGCGGATCTCTTGGAACTCAACGGGATGCCCCGCTGGGTGGCCTTCGAGGAGCGGTTCATCGTCGCCGAGGAGGGCGGGGCGCTGACGGCGGCGATGCGTTTTCGGGAGGGGACCGAACGGCTCTACCTGGGTCTGTTGGTCACCGACCCGTGGGCCGAGGAGCATTACCTGGCCGTGGCGCTGTACTCGCGGGCGCGGACGACGGCACGCGACCTCGGTCTGAGGGAGATCAGGGCCCGAACGCGCCGGCACGAGGGGCAACTGTACGAGGCGGGCTACCGCAGGCGCGGCGGCGTCTGGCGTACCTGGTCATGAGCGACCCGCCAGTCGACCCGGTTATAGTCTAAATTTCCGGCGGCGCCCGCCTCTTCCGGAAATCGAAATGAGCGTCACCAAGGGGCGACGGACCCGAAGTTCTTCGAGATCCCGGTGGCGGTTACGAGGAAAACGCGCGCATCGGCTGGCGTAGCGACGCGGATGGCAGGCACCGACGGGAGCTTTCAGGTTCGCGGTGTATGCCCGTTAGGGATGGGTGACGGGTCCCCAAGAGGGTGGTGTGGCTCCTGGTGCCCGCCTTCGCGCTCTCGTTCCTCGGCCGCCCTCGGGCCTCCTCTACCGCTACGTACGCGTCGCCAGGGCCCCGGAGCCCGAGCACGCGCAGCGGGGCTGAGGTAGGACCACCGGAGGCGTTCCCAACGGGAGCGCGAAACGGAACCGGTTGGCGGCACCCTCCGGCCCATGAACATGTAGCCTCCTGCCAGGGTTGCCACTGTTGCTGAGAGGAGTTCAGGGATGTCGAAGATGCTCGTCGTGGGAGTTCTGTTTGTTCTGGCCGGGCTGTGCGAGATCGGGGGCGGCTACCTGGTCTGGGGCTGGATGCGCGAGCAGAAGCCCATATCGTGGGCGCTGGGTGGTGCCGTGGTGCTGGCGCTCTACGGCGTGATCGCCGCCCTGCAACCCATCTCGGAATTCGGGCGGGTTTACGCCGCGTACGGCGGCATTTTTATCGCCCTGGCCCTCGCCTGGGGCGTCTTCGTGGATGGATTCAGGCCCGACCGCTACGACCTGCTCGGCGCCACGATCTGCGTGGCCGGCGTGCTCGTCATGGTCCTTCCGCCCAGAGGTTAAACGTCCGCCTCCGGAATCCACCCCTGATTACACGGACCTCGTGAGGCATCAGGCAACAGGTTTCAGGGGCGCGGTACGCAGCCTGGAGCCCGACATCGCCACCACGGTTGGCATAAGAGAGAGCAGCATGCCCGCGGCATCCTCGCTCTACAACCCCTCAAAACCTGAAGCCCCCGAAACCTGATGCCTACGAGCGCCGTGCCGATCCGGTGACTCAAGAGTCGTGAAAGCCGCTGTAAGATCCGGTGGCGGGCTCCTTCAACCGCTCTATCGCGTCGAGAGCGCGGGGCTCCAGGCGGTCGAACTCTTCGACCAACCCGGCTGGCACGGCGTCGCGGAAGCGGGCGTACAGGTAGATCTCCCCGAGCCGGCCTATCCCCGGATCACCCACCTCGGCCGCCGCCCGACGGGCGTACTCCTCCGGGGTCTCGTTCGCCTCGCGCGGGATTCCGGCCCCCGCGAGCGCGGCCTCTACCGCCCGGTAACGGCCGTAGAGCCTGGCGTCGGAGACCCTGACGGAGCGTTGCGGGTCCGCCTCTCGACCACGCAGCGCGAGGAGCCTGCGCGCGTAGACGACGAGCAGGGAGACGCCGCAGAGCAAGATCCCCGCGACCAGGATGCTCGCAGGGTCCAGGCGGGCCACGCCGCGCATCAGGGTCCCGGTGGCGGCGAACGCTGGGGCGAGCGCTTTGCCGGTCCGCTCGGCCAGGAAGCCGAAGACCTTGCCGCCCTGCACGTTGCTCTGCGCCTCGTACTGCCAGGGGGTCGAGTCGAAGCCCGGCGTCGGGTCGAAGGTGGACCAGCCTTGTCCGGGGAAGTAGACCTCCACCCAGGCGTGGGCGTCTCTGGCCCGCACCTCGTAGAGGCCTGTGAATGGGTTGTACTCGCCGGAGACGTAGCCGGTGGCGACGCGCGCGGGGATGTCTAAAGAGCGCGCCATCACCGCGAGCGACGAGCCGAACTGCTCGCAGTAGCCGCGCCGCTCCTCGAAGAGGAAGTACTCGACCGCGTCCATCTCCTCGCGCTGCGGCGGGATGGAGAGGTCGTAGGGGTACGTGGTCTTCAGGTGCTCGTTCAGCGCCGCCACGGCGTCGTAGGGGTTGGTCGTGTCCTCCGTAAGGTCGCGGGCGAGGGCGCGGGTGCGATCGAGGCCCGTCGGGGGAAGTTCCGTGTACTTATCTTCTATCTCTTCCGGGTACTCGGTGCCGGCGGCGCGGAGCTGGTCGGGGGAGGAGTTGGGGAGTTGGGAGATGACGGAGTAGGTGGAGCCTGAGGGGATGCGGTACGGGGCGCGCAGGGAGGCGTACGGGTCTACCTCTATGGTGCCCGTCGGGAAGAAGACCGTCTCGGGGCGGTAGGCGCCGAAGATGATGTTCGAGGCGTCCTGCTCGACGTGGAAGACCTGGGCGACCTGGCGCGCCGGGCCCTGCAGCGGCTCGGTGTTCCGGGCGGCGTACAGGTCGAAGCGGGGGCTGGTTGGGGAGTCGAGCTCCTCGGCTTTATCGCCGGTCGAGATCTCCCACCCCTTCCCGTTGTACCCGTCGAAGACCACGCCGCGGTAGGGCACCGGCTCCTCGCTGCGGACCTTCATCACCACCTCGTCCGAGAGCCTGCCGCGGGACCTCAGGTCCATGTACGGGTTGAAGCCGTGGTAGGAGTCGGGCGAGATCCTCTGCGGCGGACCGGCGAACGGGTCCCCCCCCGGCGGCGCGTAGTACGGGTTCTGGACGCCGGAGAAGCTCCCCTGGAAGTCCCGGAACGCCGAGGTCGGCATCATCGAGATGTTGAGGCTCTGGCTCTGCGGCACGAGCGAGAAGCACAGCACCCCGACCGCCGCCACCGTCAAGAACCCCGGGACGACGAGCCCCAAAGTGAGGCCCCGGCTCCGGGAGGCCTCGACGCCCGCGCGCTCCCGCATCTCGGAGAGGCTCATCTGGACGAGGGCGCCGAGGGCGCAGACCAGGAACGCCAGGATGAAGACTCCGTACCACAGGCTCGTCGAGAGCACGGCCCCGATGGAGATCAGGATGAGCCCGCTCACCAGCGAGTACGCGACGTCCTTGCGCGCCGGCAGGTCGAAGGCGTGTATGACCTGCACCCACAGAAAGAGCCTGGCGAGCGGCACCCGCGTGTCGTAGAGCGACGCCAATACCTCCCGGAAGAACACCGCCAGCGCCGCCAGCGCCCCGAACGCCAGCATCACCTTTAAAAGGAAGTTGTTCCCCCGCCGCCGCCGGTAGCTGACGATGAACGCCACGACCGTCAACACCGGCACCAGGACGCCCGTCGCCCAGTCGAAGTACCCGCTCGAAAGTACCGCGGCCTCCCCGACCAGCACCGCCGCCAGCACCCACGCCCGCAACTCCACCGAGTCCTCGGCCGGACGTTTGCGACCAGCAGGGAGACCCGTGGGGAGACTCGCGCGCAGCCTGCCGGGGAATCCGGTGCGTGGAAGCCGGAGCCTCACGAGAACCCCCAAGGCTCCCGGACATCCGGGCCGAGCACCGCTGCCGTCCGTCCCGACGCTTCTATGCCCTCCACGAACGTACGCTCTTCTTCGGGCGTCATCCACGGCCCCGCCCCCGCGAACTCGTGGCACGAGACAAGCACGACCGTCGCCGCCGCGGGCAAACGGTCTCTCTTCAGGGTCGGCACGATGGCGATTCCCGCCCCCCCGGCCTCCGGCGGCGTGGCCGGTTCGAGGCCCGCGCACCAGGCGAGCACGGCGTCCGGGTCGGGGGCTTCGGGGAAGGCGGCGCGCTGCGGGCCGGCGTCCGCGAGCACCGCGCGGCCCTTGCCGAGGGCGCGCAGCACGATGGAGGCCGTCGCCGAGACCGCCATCTCCCTCACCGCCGAAGGGGCGCGGGGGTCGAGGTCCAAAGCGAGGGAGAGGGGAGGTGCGGTCTCTTGCGCCATCTCGACTACGGAGAGCCGCCCGGAGGCCAGGCTGCGGGCGCTCTGGCGCCAGGCTATGAGGCGCGCCGGGTCGCCGGGCCGGTACTCCCGCACCCCCCAGAACTCCCCACCGAGGCCCCGGTGCATCTCGGAGGCCTCCTCGCGCTCCGCCCCCCCGGCATCGTCGGTCGCCGGGCGCGGCAGGCCCGCCACCTCGAAGGTGCGGGGGTAGACTGTGGTGGCCGATGAGACCCACCGCCGCCATCGCCCCCGGAACAGCCCGAAGGGGGCCGAAGATTCGACGACGACCTCGCCGCCGTCGTACATGCCGCGGCTGGGAACTTCGATCTCGTACCCGAAGACCTCCGTAGCACCCCGCCCGACCCGCGCCACGACCCCGGCCCCCGCGCCCCCGGCGAACCCGTCCCTGACCTCCATCAGGTGCCGGGCGAAGCGCCCCACGTTGCGGACCTGCATCTCGCACGCCAGCGGCTCGCCCGCCGTACCCACGGCCGGGGCCTTACGTTCCACCTCGACGCCACGCGCGTTCCACAACGGCGCCGCGGCCGAGACCAGCACCACGCCGACGACGCCGGAAGCCACCACGTAGAGCCATCCCGCGCCTGAGGTGGTCGCGATCAAATACAGCACCAGCCCGAGGCAGACCAGCAGCGCCGGTTTGCCCCATGCTCTCACGTGATTCGTGTCCTCACGCCGGCGGCGGCACGGCGTCGAGGACATCGGCGACGACATCCTCCGCCGTCGGCGCCGAAGGCGTGGCCGTGCCGCGGACCCCGATCCTGTGCGCCAGCACGCTCTGCGCGAGATCCTTGACGTCCTCCGGGCCGACAAAGTCCCTGCCCCGCGTGGCCGCCCTGGCCTGCGCCGCCCGGACGAGCGAGATGCTGCCGCGCGGCGAGACGCCTAGAGTGACCGCCGGGTGCCCGCGCGTGGCCTCCGCGAGGCCGACCGCGTAGCCCAGCACCTCGTCGTGGACCTGCACGCTACGCACCAGCTCGCGGGCATCGGAGACCTCGCGCACGCCGACGACCGGCTCCATCTCCTCCAGCGGCCGGCGCTCGATCTGCGCCCGCACGATCCCGATCTCCGCCCGTCGATCCGGGTAGCCCATGCTTGTCGCCATCATGAACCTGTCCAACAGCCCCTCCGGCAGCGGGTAGGTCCCCTGGAAGCGGTGCGGGTTCCGCGTCGCCACCACGAAGAACGGCTCCGGCAGGGGCCTCGAGATGCCGTCCACCGTAACCTGCCCCTCGGCCATCGCTTCGAGCAGCGCGCTCTGGGTGCGGGGGGTGGCGCGGTTGATCTCGTCCGCAAGCAAGACCGGCGCGAAGACGGGGCCCGAGATCCACTCGAACCTAGCCCGCCGCGGGTCGTAGATGCTGGTCCCCGTGATGTCCGAAGGCAACAGGTCCGGCGTGAACTGTATCCGCCCGAAGCTCGCGTCTATGGAGGAGGCGATGGCCCGCGCCAGCGTGGTCTTCCCGACGCCAGGGATGTCCGTCAAGAGCACGTGCCCGCCGGCGAAGAGCGAGACCAGGGCAAGATCCACCACCCCGTCCTTGCCCATGACCACCCCGCATATAGCCCTACGCATCTTCTCGTAGACCCCGCGAACCTCCGCGAGACCCTCCACCCGACTCTGCTGCACGCCACCTCCGCGGAGACCCCGAAAGACCACACCTGTATAACACACGCCCCGCCCTGGCCTCCTTGCTATTATCGGCCCCGTGCCGCAGAGACCGAGATCCACGCCCGAAGAGACAGACCTCGCCATGATGCGCCGCGCCCTGCTCGCCGCCGAAGAGGCGGCCTACAGGGGAGAGGTTCCCGTCGGCGCCGTTGTCGCCAGGGGAGAAGAAGTCCTCGCCGTCGCCGCCAACGAACGCGAGGGGACCGGCGACCCCACCGCCCACGCCGAGCTCCTCGCCATCCGCGAGGCCGCGAAAGCTCTAGGCGGCTGGCGCCTCTCCGGCTGCACCCTCTACGCCACCCTAGAGCCCTGCCCGATGTGCGCCGGCGCCGCCCACGCCGCCCGCCTGGACCGCCTCGTCTACGCCACCCCGGACCCCAAGGCCGGCTACGCGGGCACCCTGCACGACACCCCACGAGATCCCCGCCTGAACCACACCTTCGCCGTGCACCACGGCCTCCTCGAAAGAGAGGCCGCCGACCTGCTCAGCTCCTTCTTCAAAGACCGCCGCAAACGGCCCACAAAGCCCCGCCAGCCACCGCAGATCCCAGACTAATGCTACACTAGATACTTCACCTGAAGTTTATGTACAATGTTTTTAGAGTAGTAATCTTAGATTCAAGCGATGATGCAGGCCAACGATTCCACCTGAACGTCAAGGTGCGTGATTTGCGGGATATTCGGCTTTTTCGTGCCGCGTTGAAAAAATCTTTGAAAAATCTTGCGGCCCGGTTGCGTCATGTTTATTCCGCTTAACAAAAGGGACTCGGGCGTTTACGGTTGAGTTAACCTGAAGTTAAGGTCTATTTTGGGCCTATTGCGTTCGGAAAATGTGGTGTGCTAGGTTTTCGCGGTACCAGATATGGTGTTGGAGCGACGGGGGTCGTGAGATGCAGTGTCCGTACTGTGATTTCGAGGATACAAAGGTTATAGATTCGCGGCTCTCGGAGACGAAGGACGCCGTGCGCCGGCGTCGGGAGTGCCTCTCGTGCGAGAAGAGGTTCACCACTTACGAGCGTCGCGAGCCCTTGCGGCTCATGGTCATAAAGAGGGACGGGGGCAAGGAGCCGTTCGAGCGGGAGAAGCTGATGAGTGGGCTCTTGAAAGCCTGTGCCAAGCAGCAGGTAACCGACGAGCAGGTCGAGTTGATAGTGGACGAGATCGAGGCGGAGCTCCGGGAGCGGCGGCGGCACGAGGTGACGTCGCGGCGCCTGGGGGACATGGTGCTCGTCCGGCTGCGTCGGATGGACATGGTAGCCTACCTGCGCTTCGCTTCGGTCTACCGGCAGTACACCGACGTGGACCAGTTCCGCACCGAGCTCGTGCGGCTGGCCGGATCGGGGATCGGCAACGGCAGATAACCGGTAGGTAGCAAGGCCCCGGCGGGCCTTTTGGGGACGGTTCGCCGGTCGAATATGGCGATGGAATAGAAGAAACAAGCGGTAGAATTGGGAGGATGGGTATGGAGGTAGACCGTAACAGGTTGGCGGCAGGCATAGAACTCACCGAAAACGCGGTCGCGGTTCTCAAGAAGCGCTATCTCAAGAAGAACGAGCGCGGAGAGGCGATCGAGGAGCCCATCGACATGTTCCTGCGCGTGGCGGGGAACATCGCCGAGGGCGAGTTCCGGTTCAAGGAGGGCGAGGAGGCTAAAGCGCTCTACGAGGAGTCCAGGGAGCGCTTTCTCCAGATCATGCTCTCCAGGAAGTTCATGCCGAACTCGCCGACCCTCATGAACGCGGGCCGCGAGCTGCAGCAGCTCTCGGCATGCTTCGTGTTGCCGGTCGAGGACTCCATAGACGGCATCTACGACACCCTCAAGCACCAGGCCATCATCCACAAGAGCGGTGGGGGGACGGGCTTCGGGTTCAGCCGCCTGCGTCCCAAGAACGACATCGTTCAGAGCACGATGGGCGTGTCCAGCGGGCCGGTCTCTTTCATGGCCATCTACGACGCCTCGACGGACAAGATCAAGCAGGGCGGCACCAGGCGCGGGGCGAACATGGGCATCCTCAGGGTGGACCACCCCGACGTCGAGGAGTTCATCGAGTGCAAGCGCGAGAACGACCAGATCAACAACTTCAACATCTCGGTCGCCATCACGGACGACTTTATGGAGGCCGTCGAGGCCGATAGGGACTTCGAGCTCAAGAACCCGCGGGACGGCGAGGTCATCAAGACCGTCCGCGCTAAGGACTTGTTCCGCAAGATCGTCGAGGGCGCGTGGCTCAACGGCGAGCCCGGTGTGGTCTTTATAGACAAGATCAACGGCGACAACCCGACGCCGCAGTTCCCGATAGAGTCGACGAACCCGTGCTCGGAGGCGCACCTGCCGCCGTACGACTCGTGCAACCTCGGTTCGATCAACCTGGAGAAGTTCTACCGGGAGCCCACCGGGGACGTCGACTGGGACGATCTCAGGGAGACGATCCACACGGCCATCCGCTTCCTGGACAACGTCATCGAGCAGAACAACTACCCGCTGCCCCAGATCGACAAGATGAGCCGCGGCAACCGCCGCATCGGCCTCGGCGTGATGGGCTTCGCCGACCTCCTCATCAAGCTCGGCATTACCTACGACTCGGACGAGGGCCTCGCCTTTGCTGAGCGGGTGATGAAATTCGTGGACGACGAGGCGTGGGAGGAGAGCCGCAACCTCGCCGAGGAGCGCGGCGTGATGCCCAACTTCGAAGGCTCGCGCCACGAGATGCGCGGCGACCGGGTCCGCAATGCGACCGTCACCACCATCGCTCCCACGGGCACCATCTCCATGATCGCCGGCTGTTCGGGTGGCATAGAGCCCCTCTTCGCCGTCGCCTTCATGCGGCGCCAGGCCGACATGGAGATGCCCGACGTCAACCCCGAGTTCGTGAAGATCGCTAAAGAGCGCGGCTTCTACTCCGAAGACCTGATGAAGAAGGTCGCCGAGCACGGCAGCGTCCGCGACGTCGAGGAGGTGCCGGCCGACCTAAGAAGCGCGTGGGTCACCTCGCACGACATCTCCAGCGAGTGGCACGTCAGGATGCAGGCGGCGTTCCAGAAGTACACCTCGATGGGGATCTCCAAGACCATCAACCTCCCGAACGACGCGTCGGTCGAGGACGTCGAGGACGCCTACATGCAGGCCTTCGCCACCGGCTGCAAGGGCGTCGCCGTCTACCGCGACGGCTCCCGCGACGCCCAGGTCCTCTCTACGGGCAAGACCGGCGGGGGCTCTGTCGGCGAGAATCCGACCATGACGCCCGCCTCTCCCGAGGCGCCGACCGCGCCTTCGGTCACGCCGCCCGCGGCCACGCAGGACAACGGGCCGCGGTTCAACTCGCTGGCTGAGGCGAGGAACGGCCGGCCGCGGACGCTCACGGGGGTTACCAAGAAGATCCAGACCGGCCACGGCCCGCTCTACGTCACGATGAACGACGACGAGTTCGGACCGCGGGAGTGCTTCATCATCCTGGGCAAGCCCGGCGGCACGGCGGCGGCCTTCTCGGACGCCCTGGGGCGCATGATCTCGCTCGCCATGACACACGGCGCCACCCCTGCCGAGCTGGTCCACCAGCTCCGCGGCATCCAGGACGGCCACCCGGCCGGCGTCGGCCCGAACGCAACGCTTTCGGTCCCCGACGGCGTGGCGAAGGCGATGTCCGAGCACTACTTGATCGAGGACAGCCTTCCGGACACCCGCGAGCTCCCCATCATAGGTGCCTGCCCGGACTGCGCCAGCGGCCTGACCCGCCAGGAGGGCTGCGTCGTCTGCCACTCCTGCGGCTACTCCAAGTGTAGCTAGAAGACCGGCTCAAGCGGCCTGCGAGGGGCGGACCTACCCGGTCCGTCCCTCTTTTGGCGTCCCCGTCTCTCCGCCCGAGGGCTCGCGGTCGAGGGCCTGGTCGGCGAAGGAGGCCGGGTCCTCGGAAGGCTCCACGTGGATGAAGAAGGTGCTCTGAGGTAGGTCGCGCGCTATATCGTGCTCTATCTCCTCGGCGAGGTCGTGGCCCCGCTTCACCGTCCAGTCGCCCGGCACGAGCACGTGCATGGAGATGAAGCGGCGCTGGCCGGCCGAGCGGGTGCGGACGGCGTGGAAACGGATGTCCCGCTCCTCGTAGCGGGAGAGGACTTTCTGGATCTTGGCCTGATCCTCCGCCGGCAACGCCGGGTCCAACAACCCCTGGGCGGTGTCGCGCAGGAGCCGGACGCCGGTCCAGACGATATTGGCGGCGACGAGCAGGGCGATCAGGGGATCGAGGGCGAGCCAGCCCGTCAGCCCCACGAGCACGATGCCGGTGACGACGCCTACCGAAGTCCAGACGTCCGTGAGCAGGTGCCGGGCGTCGGCTTCGAGGGTTATGGAGCGCAGGCGGCGTCCGGCGCGCAGGATGACGAGGGCCACCCCGCCGTTGATCGCCGCCGCGACGAGCGTAACCGCGAGCCCGATCCCGACGTTCTGCAACGGCTGCGGCTCGAACAGTCGGGGCACCGCCGTCGCCGCGATCAAACCGGCCGCTATGAGGATGAGCGCGCTCTCGAGCCCGCTGGAGAAGTACTCGGCCTTGTTGTGCCCGAAGGCGTGCTCCTCGTCCGGGGGCCGGGCCGCGAGCGTCAGCGCCCACAGCGCCGTACCCGCCGCCACCAGGTTGACCACCGACTCCGCAGCGTCCGAGAACAACCCGACGGACCCCGTCAACAGGTAGGCCCCGAACTTGAGCCCGATGGTGACCACCGCCGCCACGATGGACAGCACCGCGTAGAACCGGGTGGACCGGCCGACCCCCGTCAAGATCCTCTCTCCCAAGAGATCATCGAAGCCCCTACCGCCAACGACGCCACGAACCCCCCGCCAACTCTCCTCCAGGCAACCGGCCCACCGAAACACACGAACGAGCCCATATACCTACCACGCGGAGAAGCCCGGATCACGGCCCCAACCGCCCCAACAACGGAAGATCCACGCATCACCTTAAACTATACGGTTGCACTGGTGACTTCCACAGTCTCCCCGGCGATCCCGAAATTCCGGTCTATCCCGGATGAAATCTACGTATTTGCAGGATTTTTGTCACTAGCTGGGTATCGTGGAGGTCGAGGGAGGTTCGAGGCGCCGATGCTGTTCACAGCGTAACTATAACCTGGAGTTGCAGGTTCAGTGTTTGTGTAGCGGTGGGAGATCGGTGGCGGAGATGGTTGAAGGGGCCGGTCTCAGTAGATAAACTCGTTTCTGGAGAGGTGGCAGAGCGGTTGAATGCGGCG
>JALZNL010000294.1 GCA_030857715.1 Actinomycetota bacterium
CGTCGGAGGCCCGGATCGCGACGTTGCCGATGCCCGTGCGGCTGATCTCGACCGTTCCGCCACCCTCTTCGGCGAGCCGCCTGTAGCCGCTAGAGAGGTTTATTGGGAAGACGGATTTGCGGGGCCTGGTGGTCTGGATCAGGCACGCCAGCAGAACGTCGCTCGGCACGAGCTGCCCCTCATCGTCCACGAACCGGACCTGCTCGGCCTCGGGGCCGACCACCGCCCCGAAGACGGCCCCCACGGTGGGCACGATACGGGCGACCCGCCCGATGCTCTCGTCCAGGTCGGCCGAGGGTCCGGAACCGACGACGTTGGCGTTGGAGAAGCCCTCCATGACCACGGCCCCGATGCCAAGGCGCGAGAAGACGCGGCTGGCGACAAGGCCGGCGACGCCGCCGTAGAAATCCACGACGATCGTGGCACCAGCGGTCTTCTCCTTATCGACCACGCGTTCCAGGCGTTCGACGAACTGCTCGACCACGCGGCCGGGGTAGATCAACTCCCCTATACCCTCCCCGTAGGCCCTCCTGTACTCCTCCCGCACGAAAGCCTTCTCCACGGAGCGCTGGTCGTCCTCGGTCATCGGGGTGGCGTCGGAGGAGAAGAAGAGGATCTCGACGTCGTCCGGATCCGCACCCGCCCGGACGTGGACCCCCGCCGAGGATCTGCCGGACAGCACGTCGTGGCGCACGACGCCAGCGTGGGCTGCTCTGAGGTCGCGGATGTTTATCCCGGTCCCCAGCAGCGCCGCGGTCATCGCCCGCTTGGCGACCTGGGAGGCCCGGGAGGAGTCGCGGCCCAGCGTGACCACGGCTCCGGGGTCGAGGGTGGTTCCGAAAGAGGAGGCCAGGCGCGTCACGAACTCGGGGGTGAGGTTCACGTTGAACTTGCCGGTAACGACGCCGCCCTTGAAGATCGTTCGCAGGCCCATGGTCTCGTAGATCAGGGACTGGGTGACGTTGGCCCCGGCCTCTATGGTCTTGTGCGGGTAGACTTTGACGTCCGGGGCTATAGTCGCCCCCTCGCCCACGATCACGTCGTCCCCGAGCGCGCTGCGCTCCAGTATCCTGGCCCTTGCCTGGACGTAGGAGTTGCGGCCGACGAGCGTGTCCTTGAGCTCCGCCCCCTCCCCGACGTAGGTACCATCCGCCACGACGCTGCGCTCGATGCTGGCGCCCGCCGAGACGACGACGTTGTCGGCTATGACGGTGTAGGGGCTGATCTTCGCCCCGGGATCGATGCGGGCGTTCTCCCCGATCACGACCGGCCCTTCGAGCTCTTCGTCTGAGACCTGCGACCGCCGGCCCACGAAGATGTTCTCCCTGAGGCGCGTCCCCGGGGGCCTGACGTCTTTTACCAGGCCATCGAGCACGTCCCTCTGGGCGGAGGCGAACTGCTCCAGGGTGCCGATGTCCTCCCAGTAGTCCTCGGTGACGTAGCCGTACATCGGCCGCCCGGCCTCCAAAAGCTTCGGGAAGAGCTCCTTGGAGAAGTCGTACTCGCCTTCCCCTGGTATCTCCCCCATCACGGAGGGCTCCAGCAGGTAGATGCCGGTGTTGACGGTGTCGGAGAAGACCTGGCCCCAGGCCGGCTTCTCCAGGAAGCGCGAGATCCTCCCATCCTCTTCCAGGATGACGATCCCGAAATCGAGCGGGTTCTCGACGCTTTTCAGAACCATCGTAGCCTCCGAGCCCTTCTCCTCGTGGAAGCTCAACAGGCGCGTGAGGTCGGCGTCGGTGAGGGCGTCGCCGCTGATGATCAGGAGCCGCTCGCCTTCGAGGCCGAGTTGCTTCTCGGCCATCTTTACCGATCCCGCGGTCCCGGCGGGGGCGTCCTCGACGGAGTAGCCGATCTTCACACCCCAATCCGAGCCGTCGCCGAAGTAGTCCCGGATCTCCTCTGGCATGAACTGCAGGGTCACGGTGATGTCGTCGAAGCCGTGGCGCTTTAAGAGCCCGACGATGTGCTCCATGCAAGGCAGGTTTGCTATGGGGATCATGGGCTTGGGCTGGTCGCTGGTCAGCGGCCTGAGGCGCGTCCCCTGCCCCCCGGCCATGATGACGGCCTTCATCGGGCCGCGTCCCCGCGCGCCGACGCTATAGTAGACCAGGCTCCACGCATCCTGCCTCCCCTTCTCCCTCTCACGCGCCGGTTGGCGACTCCCCAACCATCATACCCGACCCGCGGGCGCGGCTAACGGCTGCTCTTGGCCCTGATCCCGACGGCCACGCCCCACAGGTCGTAGCGATCCCTGAGGGCATTCTCGACGTAGCGCAGGTAGTTGTCCGGCAGGTCGTCGGGACGGTTGGCGAAGAGGGTAAACCGCGGCGGCGTCGTCCCCGTCTGGGTGGCGTACCGGATCTTGACGCCCCCGGGCGGCGAGGTCCGGTCCACGAGCGCGTTG
This sequence comes from Actinomycetota bacterium, assembly GCA_030857715.1. The sequence continues at coordinate 2,408 of JALZNL010000294.1, forward strand.
ACGAACTCCGCCACCTCGTGCGTGGTGATCCGCACCCGGTAGGCCTGCCTTATGCGCGAGGCGAAGGGCAGTATCTTCTCGACGCCCGAGCCTGTTAGCGCGGAGATCGGCAAAAAACGTGGCTTGAGGTCCGTGAGCCTGGCAGCGATCCCTTCCTCGACCTCCCGCAGCCGGTCCTGGGAGACCAGGTCCTTCTTGTTGATCAAGACCCCGCAGGCCCGCCCGGCCTCCTGGATCTCTCGCGCCACCCTCATGTCCCCCGCCACGAGCCCGTCCACCGCGTCGACCAGCAACAACGAGACGTCCGAGCGCCGGATCGCCTCCGACGTCCGCAATGACGAATAGTACGGAACCCCACTCGCCCGCCGGATACCCTTGCCCACCCCGGCGGTGTCGAGCAACAGGTACCGCTCGACGTCTCCTTCTACCTCTACCTGAACCTCACCTGCTATCGCGTCGGTGGTGGTGCCGGCGACCTCGGAGACGACGGCCCGCTCCGCGCCGAGGAGCCGGTTGAGGAGGGTGCTCTTGCCGACGTTGGGCCTGCCGACGATGGCGAGCTTCGGCCGCTCGGGCGCTTCGTCGGGCGCGGCCTCGGGCAATTGGGCGACGACGGCGTCGAGGAGGTCGCCTACGCCGAGGCCGTGGACGGCGGAGACCGGGTGGGGCTCTCCCTCGCCCAAAGAGTAGAAGCGGTGGCGTTCGGTGTCGTCGTCGGGGTTATCCAGCTTGTTGACGGCGAGGACGACCTTTGCTGCGGAGCGGCGCAGCTCGCGGGCGATGGCGGCGTCGGCCTCCGTGGGGCCGAGCCGGGCGTCGGTGAGGTGTAGGATCACGTCTGCCTCCTCGACCGCGACCCTGGCCTGGAGGGTGACGAGGGCTTCGAGTCCGACCTTCGCCCTCGGCTCCATCCCCCCGGTGTCCACGAGGTCGAACTCGGCGCCGGCCCACTCGGCCTTGTTGTACGAGCGGTCGCGGGTCGTGCCGGGCTGGTCGGAGACGACGGCACTCCTGCGGCGCAGAATGCGGTTTATTATCGAGCTCTTGCCGACGTTGGGCGCCCCAACGACGGCCACGACGGGTATCCGGCTCACGGTCGGTCCCCTTTCGGTAGGGCGTAGATGGTCCGCAGGACGTCGTCGGCGGCCTCCCGGTAGGCCTTGCCGCCGCGCAGGTTCTCGTCCAGGTGGATCGGGTCCCCGACGATCAGGCGCAGGCGCTCGCCGCGCAGGCGGGCCAGCGGACCGGGGATCTTGCTGACAAAGACGGGCAACACAGGCGCGCCGCCCCGGATCGCGAGCATGACCGCCCCACTCTTGGCCTCCCTGGCAGTCCCGTCGTCCTTGTGGGTGCCTTCGGGGAAGATGCCGAGCGCCCATCCTTCGGCGAGGTAGGCGAGGGCGATCCGCACCCCGGCCCGTCCGCCGCCCTCGCGGTCCACCGGAAAGGAGCCTATAAACTCGAAGAACCTCTTGTACGGGGGCTCGTAGAGTTGTTTCTTGCCCATCCACTGCATGCGGCGGGGGATCGCCATGCACACGAGCACGGGGTCGGGGTACTGGCGGTGGTTGGCCGCGATGATCAGCGGTCCCGTCTTCGGCGCCCGCTCCATGCCCTGGATGGTCAGGCCGAAGAGGAGGCGGCAGAGCCCGATCATGAACCGCCGGAAGAGATCGTACCTGCGGGACATGGTCCCCGGCGTGCTCTGCCCCTTGAAGGCGCTCGTGCCGCTCATGCCCCCCGCCTCAGGCCGCTCGCGAGGTCGAGGACGCGGGAGACTACTTCTTCCAGATCGAGGGCGGTGGTGTCGAG
>JALZNL010000295.1 GCA_030857715.1 Actinomycetota bacterium
GCGGACGCGACGGAGGTCTCCTGCGCCGTCTCAGACCTCGACGCCCTCCTCCTTGCTTCGGAGAGCCTGGAGGAACTCTTCGGGATGCTGCTCGCGGCCACGCGCCTGGACCTTCCCACGGTCTGCGCACCGCCGCCCGGTACCCCGCTCGCCGCCGCGGTCACGGCGCTCGGCCTCGCGCCGATGTCGGGGGATGCGGCGGACGTCACGGTGGAGCTCGCGTCGAACGACGGACTCCGCCCGGGCGAGTTGCTGGATAACTTCTCGCTCGCGAACGCGCTGCGGGCCGGGGTTGCGGCCGGGGGTGGCCCGGAGCTATTCGTACATCTCTCCGCCCTGGCCCGCGAGGCGGGCGTCGTTGGGTTCCCGCAGATGATCCGGGTCCTCGCGCCTGAGACCCCGGCATCGGACCCGGCATGGACACAGGAGAACGGCGTGCCCGCCCTACTCACCTCCCTCGGCGACAGCCTCCACGACGTTCCGACCGTCGTTGGGCGCCTGAAAGAAGGATTGCCTTCCGTCTCCGTGGCGCCGAACGAGCACCATCGCCTCGTCTTCGTCCGGGCGCGGGCTTCCGGCGCCGAGGTCGTCTGCCAGGTTCCCACCGGCACTGCGGACGTCGCCGGCGAGTGCCGCGTCTTCAACTCGGAGGCCGAGGCCGTTCGGGCGGTGCGGGCGGGAGAGGTGCCGGACGGGTCTGTACTGGTGGTGAACGGCTGCGGTCCCCGCGGGGGGACCGGGCTGCTCAGGCTCGACGCGCTCGGGGCAGCCCTGCGGGAGGCGGGCCTCCAGACGCCCGTCGTTACGGACGGGCTGACGCCCGCCGACGCCACGGGGACATGGGCCTGCGTTTTTACGCCCGAGGCGGCGATGGGCGGCGTTATCGGGCGGCTGCGGGACGGGGACGTGCTCAGGCTGGACCTAGAAGGCGGTCATATACGCGCCGGGATCCAGGCCGGGGAGCTCGAAGCCAGGGAGCCTTTCGAAGTTGTTGAACCGGTCGGCGCCGGGTACGCGGCCCGCTACGGGCGCTCGGCGCTCCCGGCGCTCGAAGGGGCGGGGTTCGGGTAGATAGCCCCGGCCGGTTTGCGCGCGCGGACGTGAAGGAAGTAGGCCACGACCTGAGCATCCTGTAGTCCAGGTCTCTCCCGAATAGCCTCGTCGCTCGGATACGGCTCGCCGAAGCGCTCGAGCACGAACCCCGCCTCGACCAGCCTGTTCAGCCACGAACTCAAGGCCCGTATGAAGATTGGAACGCGGAAGGGAGACAGTCCCTCCCGCGCCGCCGGCGGGGCGGCGGAGAAGAGCCATCGCTGGACTTCTCCTTCGCGCCTGCGGAAATAGCCCCCGACTTCGATGGCGTAGGTGCGCCCGGTCTCGTCGCGGAGGTTCTCGCGGTACGGCGTGTCGAAGCAGGGGTGGGTGATGGAGAACTGGAAAAACCCGCCCGGCCTGAGCATCTGGAGGACTTCAGCCAGCACGCGCTCCGTCTCCGGGATGTCCATCAGGCTCATGAAGGCGGTGGCGAAGTCGAAGCTCGCCTCCTCGAAGGGCAACCCCACGGCGCTCGCGAGCTCGTACCGGATGCCCAGGGGCTCGTGGGCCTCCTCTTCCTTCGCGTGGCGGACGAAGGTCCCGGAGATGTCGATGCCCGTCATGCGCGCGCCGCGTCCCGCCACGAGCCTGGTGTTGTGGCCCTCGCCGCAGCCGATATCGAGGCCGGAGAGGCCTCCGACGTCCGGGAGCATGTCGAGGAAAGCGGGGGTGTTGAGACCGTCCCTGTAGTGGTCGTAGCCGGCCCTGACGAGCTCGGTCCAGACCTCGGCGTTCTCGTCCCAGTGGCAGCCGACCTCTTCGTGATCCACGCGTCGCTAGAAAGCCAGAGGTAGCGATTCGGGGCCGCGGTTGGCGGCGTTTCGGTACCACTTTATCTCGCGGGTCCCGTCCAGCTGCAGGTCGGGCATGCGGCGGAGGAGGGTCTCCAGCGAGATCCTGGCCTCCTCCATCGCGAGGAGGGCGCCGAGGCAACCGTGCGGGCCGTGGCCGAAGCTGAGGGTGGGGCCGCGTTCCTTCGTGATGTCGAAGCAGTCGGGGTCGGGGAAGCGGGAGGGGTCGCGGTTGGCCGAGGCGATGCTCAGTTGGACGATCTGGCCGGCCCGGATAGTCTCGCCGCGCAGCTCTATATCTTCCAGGGCAATGCGGGGTATGAGGGTGACGGGCGGCTCGTAGCGGAGCGTCTCCTCGATGGCGCCGTTCAGGAGGGATGGCTCTTCTTTGAGTTTCTCGAGCTGGTCCGGGTGGGTGAGGAGGAGGTAGACGGCGTTGCCGATCAGGTTCCGCGGGGCCACGTGGCCGGCCAGGAGCAGCAACATCGCGTTTGCGACGACCTCTTCCTCGGAGATCTCCGCCGGGTCAGCGCCCGCCAGCGACCCGATAAAGTCGCCTTGCGGGTGTGCCCGCCGGTCGGCCAGGAGTTCCTTAGTGTACGTGATCATCTCCGTGGCGCTGCGCACCATGCTGTTTGTCGTCTCCGCCGTGATGGGGACGACGTTGAAGAACCCTATAAAGTCCACGGACCACCGCACGACCCTGTCCCTGTCCTCCTCCGGGAAGCCGATAAAGTCCGAGAGCACGTAGGCCGGCAGCAGGAAGGCGAAGTCTTCGGAGACGTCGACGCGGCCCGTGCCCTGCACCCGGTCGAGAAGCTCGTCGGCGATCTGTTGGATCTGTCCCCGCAAGCCCCGGATGGCCTCCGCGTTGAAGCCGCGGTGGAGGAACTTCCGCAGGCGGGTGTGGTCCGGCCTGTCGTTCATCAGCACGAACATCTCCAGGTAGGGCGCGACCTCCCTCAGGTCCTCCCTTACCTCCTCGGGCGCCGCGTCCACGAAACCCTTCATCCGGTCCGCGCTCATCCTCGGGTCGGAGAACATCCGTGAGACGTCCTCGTGCCGGAAGACGAACCACTGGCCCAGCGCCTCGTGGTAGAAGACGGGCTTGTTCTCTCTGAAGTACGCGAGGTCGGGGAACGGGTCGGCGAGCTTCTCCGGGACGTTTAGTAAGAATTCGTCGGCCTCCCTGGCGTCGATCTTCTCGGTCACCTGGCCTCCCCGCTCTCGCGAACGCAACGGGCGTAACGTCGACGCCGGGCAGTATACATAAGCGCCGCTTTCCGGGCGGGTTGCGGTGCAAGCAACACTTTGTTAGCCGTCTGCGCCACTATGTAGTTATCCGCGGGGATCATGGCTACAATGAAGCATCGAGTAGTCCGCAGCAAGAGAGGAACCTCCGAAACCATGATGAACAAGTACCGTCTCATGTCGCCCGGGCCGACGCCGATACCGCCGGAGGTCTCCGCGGCGGGGGCGTTGCCGATCATCCACCATAGGACCCCGGAGTTCGGCGAGGTCTTTACCCGCGTAAACGAGGCCCTGAAGAGGGTCTTCCTGACGGAGAACGACGTGTTCACGTACGCCGCGAGCGGGACGGGTGCCTTCGAGGGCGCCGTCCAGAACCTCTTCTCACCGGGCGACAGGATCCTCGTCGTCAACAACGGCAACTTCGGCGGACGCTGGGTAAAGGTCGGCAAGGCTTTCGGCCTCGAAGTAACCGAGCTCAAGTACGACTGGGGCCAGAAGGCGGACAACGACGAGGTCGCGGAGGCCCTCGCGAACGATCCGGAGATCAAGGCCGCCGTCTGTGTGCTCTCGGAGACCTCGACCGGCACCGTGAACGACATCGAGGGCTTCGCGAAGGCTGCCGGCAACGTCGTCTCCATCGTGGACGCCGTTTCGGGACTCGGGGCGTGCGAGCTGCGGACGGACGAGTGGGGCGTGGACGTGGTCGTCGCGGGAAGCCAAAAGGCCCTCATGACGCCCCCCGGCCTCGGGTTCGTGAGCGTTAGTCAGAGGGCGATGCGGATGCACGAGGAAGCGCGGATGCCGCGCTTCTACTTCGACTGGACGGCGGCCAAGAAGGCCTACGCCAAGGACCCGGCCCAGACGGCCTGGACACCCGCGGTCAGCCTCATCATCCAGCTCGACGTCGCCCTCCAGCAGCTCCTGGACGAGGGCGTGGAGAACGTGTTCCATCGCCACGTACTGCTCGGGCGCGCCTCGCGCGAGGGCATCAAGGGGATGGGGCTGCAGCTCTTCGGGCCCGACGAGGACCTGAACTCGGCCGTTACGGCGGCGTGGGTGCCTGAGGGTGTCGACGGAAAG
>JALZNL010000296.1 GCA_030857715.1 Actinomycetota bacterium
TTCATGAATAATCCGGGCTAGTACTCTGCGGTCCCGGATCATGCCCTCCCCCCGCTGGCTGACGACGTCCAGGGAGGCGGAGTACGCCGGTACGATGTTGTTGGCGCTGTCACGGGCCAGAAGTAGAGACGGCTCCTTCAGGTTGGCCTGGAGCCAGGGGTAGATGGGATCGGGGTCGTACTCGGCGGTCCGCGCCACCTCGAACCTCCCGTACAGGTCCACGACCTTCGTCACGGACGCCGGTGCCGCCGCCGCGGTGAGCAGGAGCACGAGCAGGAGCGGCACTACCCGGCCGACGCCCCGCCGCAAGCCGCCCAGGCGCTCCTCGGCGTATCGCAGCGCCTCCCAGACCATCCAGCCGCCGGTCAGGAGCGCCAGCAACGGTATGGGCCACGCGAGCCGCCACAGCAGGCCGGGGCCGACGACCTCGTCCCCGACAAAGGTCGCGACGGGTGGCACGTAGACCGTAACGGACACCGCGAGGAGCCCGCCGAGCAGGAGTTGGGCGGCGGGGTTATCCCGGACGCGCCGCATCAGGAACGGGACGCCGAGGACGCAAGCACCCAGGATCACGGGGTTCAGCAGCAGCCAGGGGTGCATGATGTACGAACCGTCGCCGAGCTCGTAGATGTGCCGCCAACTCTCGGTGACGAAGACCGTGTACTCGAGCACCTCCGGGGGCGTGGCGTTGATGTCCGCGGAGAAGAGCACCTCCGTGGGCGTCCGGGCCGCGAGCACGAGGAGCGCCGGCCCGAGCGCGACGCTCCACAGCGCGAGCGCCAGCAGGATCATCCCGGTCCAGGCGTCTCTCCGGCGCGGGTTCGCCGCCACGCGCACGACCCCGAAGCCGAGCATGCAAAGCCCGAGGGGCGCCAGGACCACAAGGTGGACGGCAACCATCGTCCAGCAGAGAGAGGCGAAGAAGACGAGGTGGCGGCGCTTGCGGGTCTTCACGAAGAGCACGGCGAAGAGGAGGGCCACCGGCAGGATCAGGAACCTCGCGGCGTGCTTGTCTTCGGAGATGCGGGCGGCGAGCTCCACCCCGATGTTGTGCACCGAGGCCTCGATGAAGACGACGTGGAAGAGGGCGAAGACGCAGCCGCAGATGACCGCCGCCCGTTCGTCCTCGAAGAGCGCCCGTGCCAGCGCGTAGACGGCGAGCAGGGCCACCACGACGAGCGCCGGGGTCAGGTAGCGGAGGACCATCTCGATTGGGTCGATCCCTGAGACCCGGGAGAGGGCGGCCTGCTCCAGCAGCCACCCGTTGACCTTGACGCGGGAGAGCCCGCCGACGGCCTCCCCGAAGTACGGGTCCCGCAGCGCGAGCCCCTCCGAGACCGAGAAGTCCCGCACCCACGCCAAATAGACCCAGACGTCGTCGTAGCTGCCCGGCACCCGCCGCGTGGAGACGAACGCCAGCACCGCGGCCAGTAGCCCGAAAGGCGCCCACAGCCACCCGCCGGAGGGCCCGTCCGGAGGATTGTCTTCGGTGGGAGATCCTCCTCCGCCGAGCGTCCGCCACAGCGCCCCGGCGAGGAAGACGGCCAGCATCGCGCCCGCGATCCAGAGGTAGGCTTCGATGCTCGCGTGCACGATCAGGAACGGCACCCCCGTCAGGCCGAAGAGGCCGGTGCTCAGGGCGAACGCCACCGGCACGATGGCGGCCCCCCTTACGTGCCCCGCGAGGAACCAGCCCGAGAGCAGCACCCCCGGCGCCAGGAACAGCGCGAGGCCGGCCGCGAACGGGACGATCGGGACGTGTTCCGTGACCTCCCGCAAGGGCAGGAGCATCAGCGCGGCCACGGCGCACGAGAGCAGGACCACGGCATCCGGCCGCCCCGCGCGGCGCATCAAGTCTTCTCTGGAACCAAAGTGCCAGGAGGGTACACGCCCGTGCCACCGCGCTCAAGCGACCGCATTGACGACCCGGGGCGCGGCGGTTAGCCTGACGGCTTCGAGAACGCGGAAAGGCAGGCGGATTGCAGGGGCCGAAAGAGCTCTCCCAGATCGGCGGGGTTGCGGAGCGCCTCGGCGTGAGCACGCGCACGATCAAGTACTACGAAGAGCTCGGCCTCGTCTCCCCGGAGAACCACTCCCCCGGCGGCTTCCGCCTCTATAACGCCTCCGATATCGAACGCCTGCAACGCATCCTGCGCCTGAAGGGAATGGGCTTCTCCCTCGCCGCCGTCCGCGAGTTCCTCGCCGTCCGCGACGCCGCCCAGGAGGCGACCCGCGAGAGGGTCCTGGCCGAGACGACCGAGCACCTGCGGTCCCGCGAGCGCGAGGTGGACGAACGTATCGCCAAAACCCGCGAAGACCTGAAGAACGCCGAAGCCCTGCGCGAAGAACTCCTCCGCGATATCTCCCTCTGCGAGTCTCGGATGCGCGAGTTAAAGAGAACCTGACCCCACCCGCCGGTCCCGTACGGAGGCGTGAACCCCTTTACCGAGACAACTAGACTTGTACGTTCACGTGCGGTATCGTCGATAAAAGTATGTCGGTAATCGGATGGATTCGGGGCGCGGGCGTTGCGGCGCGCGGCAGGCTCCGGCGGACGGAAAAAGAAGAGGTATCGGGCGCCCATTCTTCTGAGGAGGGGAGGGGGTCGTTTCTGGTGCTGCTCGCCTCGCAGCTTCTGGGGACGACGGCGTTCATGTTCGTGGTGCCGTTCATGCCCCTGTACGTGCAGGCGCTCGGGGTCGAGGACGTGGGGCACGCGGCGGCGTGGGCCGGGGTCATCAACGGGGCTTCGGGCGCGACGATGGCGCTGGTGGCGCCGTTGTGGGGGAGGTTGTCCGACCGGATGGGGCGCAAGCTCATGCTGTTGCGGGCGACGTTCGCGGCCGTGGTGGTTGTGGGATCTATGGCCTTCGTCACCGGGCCGTGGCAGTTGCTCGTGTTGAGGCTGTTGCAGGGTACGTTGACCGGCACCGTGCCGGCGGCGACATCCCTGGTTGCGGCGACCGCGCCGGCCGAGAAGGCCGGCTGGAGGCTCGGGGCGCTCCAGACCGTGATCTTCGTGGCGGCGGGCGTGGGTCCCGCGCTCGGCGGGATCAGCGCCGACTCGGCCGGTCTCCGGGCCTCTTTCTTTGTGGCCTCGGCCCTGCTCGCGGTCTCCGCCGTGATCGTCCTCTTCGGCGTGAGGGAGAACAGGCCGGTCGTGGAGGAGAAAATGGAGGATGCGGAGGAGACCAGGCCAGGCCGTTCCCCGCTCCCTTACAAGCTGCTGCTTCCAGGGCTACTCACCCTGTTCGCGGTTCACGTGGCGATAACGAGCGCTTCGGTCGCGTTGCCGGGGTTCATCGGCACGCTCGCGGGGGCGGCCGACAGGGTCGCGAGCCAGGCGGGTTGGATCATCGGCACCGGGGCCCTCGTGGCCTCGCTGGGCTCCCTGCTCGGCGGACGCCTCGCCGCCCGCTTCGGCGCCCGACGCGTCATGGTCGTCTCCCTGGCCCTGGCCGGCCTCGCCGCGCTCCCGCAGGCCCTCTCCGAGAGCGTCCCCCAGCTCTGGGCCCTCCGCCTCCTCGCGAGCCTCTTTATAGGCTGCGCCATCCCCGTAGCCAACCTCGCCATAAAGTCCGCAGCCCCCGCCGGCCGCCAGGGCGAGGCCTTCGGCGTCGCGTCTTCCGCCACATCGGCCGGCTTCGCCCTCGGCCCCCTCGGCGGAGGCCTGCTCGCCGCCTCCGTGGGCTTCTGGTCCGCCTTCCTCATCCCCGGCGTCCTCCTCCTGGCCCTCGCCATAGGCCTCGTACTCGCCTACGTCCCGCGCTCCGGCAGGGCCACCGCGGCGTGGAAAGCCCTGGTCGCCGGCATCACGAGGTGAGTAGGTTCTAGGTTTTGAGATTTAAGGCTCTGGCTTCGGCGTTGGTTCGCGCGCTCGTGTCGGGCGGCGGTGGTGGGACTTTCGATTCCGCCCGCGGAGTACCAGCCTGAGGGAGAGGGGCCGGGACAGAAGTCCCGGCCCCTCTCCGGCGGGTTGTCGGCTAGGGGCGCCAGGCAAGACCCGACACCTAGAGCCTAGAACCTAAAGCCTCAAAACCTCTAAGCTACCTCCACCGCGCCGACGGTTTCTGAGATCGGGGTCTCGGTTATGGTCCCGTAGGAGGTCGAGGCGTGGATGACGGTGCCGTAGCCGGTGAGATGCCGTAGCCGGCCTCGTCGAAGAAGACGATGTCGCCCGCGGCTGCCTCGGAGGG
>JALZNL010000021.1 GCA_030857715.1 Actinomycetota bacterium
CTCCACCGCCGTCGAGAAGGGGGTCAACTATCTTAGCCAGATCAGCATGTACGTCGCCGCCGTCCTGCTCGTCTTCTTCCTCTTTATAGGACCGACGGCGACCCAGCTCGGGGCGCTTACGCAGGGAGTCGGAGACTACTTCGGCAACCTGATCCCCATGAGCATGAGGATGGAGTCTTTCGACCAGAACAACGCGTGGCTCGGGAGCTGGACCGTCTTCTACTGGTCGTGGTAGATCGCCTGGTGCCCATATGTCGGATTGTTTATAGCGAGGATCTCCCGCGGACGCACCATCCGCCAGTTCGTGCTAGGCACGGTCATGGGGCCTAGCGTCGTCACCTTCGTGTGGATAGCGGTCTTCGGGGGTTCGGCCCTCTACCTCGACCAGACGCAGGGCGGGGGGATAGCGGACAGGGTCGTCAGCGACCCGGCGAGCGGGATGTTCGTCTTTCTCGAACAGTTCCCGCTCGCGTTGCCCATGTCCATCCTGACGCTCGCGGTGCTCTGGATCTTCTTCGTGGCGGGCGCGGACGCTGGCACCATCGTGCTCGGCAGCCTCTCCACCGGCGGCCCGCCCGAGCCGAGGCGTTGGATCAAGCTCGCCTGGGGCCTCGCGATGGCCCTGATCGCGGGCATCCTGCTCGTGGCCGGCGGCCTGGGCGCCCTCCAGTCCGCCTTGGTCCTTACCGGAGTCCCGTTCGCGATCATCATGGTCCTTATGTGCGTATCTTTCTTGAAACACCTCCGCTCCGAGGCCCGCGAGACGGCCCGCCGGGAGCGCGGGGAATCCGACCTGACGGTCCCCCGCCGGGCGGGCTCATCCCCCGCCGGCAGCCAGGCGTTCACGGCCGAGGAGATGCCGCCGGGCAACAACCGGCAGGCCAACCCCGGCGATACCCGTCGGGAGGAGCGATGATGCCGCGCCGGACCGCCCGCCTGCTGCTCGTCCTCGCAGCCCTCGCGCTTGCGGCGGGCTGCGGGGGCGGCGGGTCCGCCGGGGAAGGGGACAGGATCGCCGGCGACCAGTTCCGCCTGAGCGGCACCCAGCGGGACGCCCAGTTCGCCGTCGGCTCCGAGGGCTTCACCGAGCAGGAGATCTTGGGCAGCATCGCCATGGAGGTACTCTCGGCCGCGGACGCCAGGGTCATCGACCGGACGGGCATGGGCGGCAACGAGGCCGTCCGCCAGGCGCTGGAGGGCGGCGAGATCGACCTCTACTGGGAGTACACCGCCACCGGCTGGCTCGTCCATCTCTCAGAGACCAGCTCCATAACCGACCCGCAAGAGCAGTACGAGGCCGTAAAGAAGAAGGACCTCGAAGAGAACGACATCGAGTGGCTAGAGCCCGCCCCCGGCAACGACACTTACGCCATAGCCGCGAGCCAGAAAATCCGGCAGGACCTCGGCGTCGAGAACATCTCCGACCTCGCCCGCCTGGTCAAAGAACGTCCAGGGGAGGCGACCCTCTGCTTCAACAACGACGACGGCTTCCGCTCCCGCTTCGACGGCCTGCCGGGCATGGAGAGGGCCTACGGCTTCCAGTTCCCCGAGCAGAACCTCATCGAGGTCTCCGTGGACGCCGTCTACGGGGCCGTGGACGAGCGTGAGATCTGCAACTTCGGCGTCGTCTTCACCACCAGCGGCTTTATCCAGGACCTCGACCTGCAACTCCTCGAAGACGACGAGGACTTCTTCGCCGTCTACAACCCCTCCCTCAACATAAGAAGAGTGATACTCGACCAGTACCCGCAGCTAGAGAGAGTCTTCGTCCCGATCTCCGAAGAACTGGACACCCGGACGCTGCGCAAGCTCAACTACGCCGTAGACGTCGAAGGCAAATCGCCCGAAACGGTAGCGAGGCAATGGCTCCAAGAGAACGATTTTATCGAGTAGCACTGTAGCTTGTCAGCACCTCAGCCTGTCAGCAAAAGCAAAGAGCTGACAGGCTGAGGTGCTGAGAGTCGCCGCAGGCGGCGTGCTGAAAGTGGAGGCCGAAGGCCGGAGCGTGCGGGCGGGCTCAGCCCGCCCTGTTGCGGACCTGTATGCGTCGGGGCTCCGAGGAGACTGCGCCGCCCTCTACGGTGATCTCCACGAGGCCGTTGTCGAACTCCGCTCTTATGTCGTCCTCGTCCACGCCGGCGGGCAGCGTCATGCTGCGGCGGAAGACGCCGTAGAAGCGCTCTAGGACGTAGAAGCTCACCTCGTCCACGTCCCTGCCGCGCTCGCCGGAGACCGTCAGGGTGTTCTCGTGGAACGAGACGTCGATATCATGCGGGGCCACGCCCGCGAGCTCCATCCGGATCACGAGGTCCTGCCCCCGCGCGAACACGTCGGCGGGCGGGACCCAGGCGTTGGCGTGGGTCCTCTCGCGGTCCTCCTGGCCGCCCTCCTGGCCGTAGGCGCCGATGGAGCGCATCCGGTTCATCTCGCTCGCCATGTCAAGAAAACCCCGAAACGGGTTCTTCTGCTCGGCCATCTTCTCCTCCTAGCTCCTGGTCGTCTTCCGAGGCAACCCGGCCCACGGGTCCGTCCCCTGGCCTAGACGCGGTCTCTCCGACCGCCGTCTTCCGACGTTTCCGCCGTAAGCTGATTGCTACCGAAGATTCCATCACACCAAACCCCCGCCGCGCAAACAACCGTCGCCACGCCGACAAAAGCCAGCGTATCCCCCCGGGCGTCGTTACATCCTATACAAAACGCACCACGGGCACAGAATCCGGTCCCTCGACCTTGACTCCCGGCCTCAGAGCGCCCGGACCATGCCCCCATCCACCAGGACGGCTTGTCCCGTCACGTAGCCGTTGAGGGGGGTTCCAAACCGCAAAACGCTCCCTCTAGCTCGTAGCCATCCTCCGAGATGGTTACCCGCAATTGCAGCATCTTGTACAGGTTGCGTCGGTCTTCGGAGGTGGCGTGCTCCAGGGCTACCGAAGCCATCCCCGCCATGTGCTCCAGGACCGACTCCTTGTTGGCCGCCAGCCGCTCGAGGCGCGACCGCGAGCCGTGGAGCGCCCGCACCTCGTCCTCTACCCGCCCGACCAGCTCGCCCACAGTGTATGGTAGGTAGAGATCGCACTCTAGCACCATGCGTTTTATGACGGGTCGGTTCCAGATCGGGTTGCCGGTAGGTGAGGGCACCCCCTCGTCGTGGAGCCTCTTGCGGATGGCAGTCGGACCCAGACCCTCTGCCGCCCAGCGGTGTACCCTCTCGACGACCCTCATCTCCGGCTCGTGGACGATCAGGCCATCGTTTGTATCCGTGTAGCGGAACCCGTACGGAGGTTTCGCGGTTCTCAGGATCTTGCCCGTGCGGATCTTGCGTCTCTTCCCCCTGTTGGTCCGCTCCAGGATGGTCGCAAGCTCGAACTTGGAGATCGCGTCCCGAAGCTCGGCAACGAACATTCCCATCGGGCTCTCGCCCCCGGGGTCGTCAAGGGAGACCAACTTGCAGCCGTGCAGCCCCAACTCCTCCCGAGGGGTGATTCGGGGAGACCGGGCCACTCGACCCGTCATTTCGTTCGGTTGTATCCGTGTATCTACGAATCGGGCCGTTGAGACCTGCTGCGGTCCGCTCGATGATGTCCTCGGCGAAGAACTCGAGATGCTTCGTACGTGCTGCGGTCGGAGAATCCAGCCGCGAGTTCCCGATGACTTCCACGGTTTCCTCCCCTCCCCCTTTGAGCGCAAGAAGTTCCTTTATGTTAACAGTCGTCGCTCCGTTGACGCAGCCTGCCGCGAGCGCCGCGACCCGTATTTCTTCTCGTAGAGGCCGTGGGCTGCCCTCTCTGATACCCCTCTGGTGAAGGTTTGCTTCGCTATACTCCTCTCGTCGGGTCGTCGGAGCAACATGGGAGGAGGGGAACGGAGCCCGCCGTGAGCGCCGAGGAGATAGCGGTACATCCGCAGCGACGCCCGTCCGGTTCGCGACGAGCGCGTTTGACCAGAAGGAGAGGTAGCCCCCCTGAATGTCGCGCCCGACCCCGACGACGCACGAGGCCCCGAAGACCCCGTGGAAAGGACGCACCCGATGGACGACACCGAAACGCACAACCCGTACCCGTGGCGTGAGGACCTCCTGCAAGGCTCAGCCTTCGTGGTCGGCGGCGCGAGCAGCGGGCTCGGACGCGCCGTCGCCGAGCACCTGGTCGCCGCTGGCGGCAGGGTGCTCCTCGTAGCCCGCAGCGCCAACGCCCTTGAGGAAACCGCCCGAGAGCTGGGCGAGAGGGCCTTCACCTGCGCAGCCGACCTCGCAACACCGGACGGCGTGGACGGAGTCGTCGAGGAGGCCGCCCGGCGCTTCGGCACCATCGACGGTGTCCTCGTCAACGCCGGAGGACCGCCGGGCGGCTCGGCCTTGGAGCTTAGCGACGAGCAGTGGCGGGGGGCCTTCGACCTCCTGATAGCAGGCCCCCTGCGTCTCCTGCGCGGGCTCCTGCCCCTCGTAAACGACGGGGGGTCCGTCCTCTTCGTGACCTCCTCATCCGTGCGCCAGCCTATCCCCATGCTCGACACCTCGAACGTCCTGCGCCCCGGCGTCGCAGCACTCGTCAAATGCCTGGCCCTGGAGCTCGGGCCAAAGGTCAGGGTGAACGCCCTGGCACCGGGCCGCTTCGACACCGCGCGGGTGAGGTGGATGGACCAGGCGCGGGCGGAGGAGGGAGGCGTCAGCGAGGAGGAGCAGCGCCGAACCGTGAGCGAGGGCATACCGCTCGGCCGATACGGCCACCCGCGGGAGTTTGGCCGGACGGCGACGTTCTTGCTCTCCCCTGCCGCCTCCTACATCACGGGAACCTCGCTGCAGATAGACGGCGGCCTCGTCACGGCCGTCCCCTAGAAACGCACAGGCGGGGGCGTTGGGCGCGAGCGCGGCGCGGTTCTTCCCCAGGGACGGCAACGCGCCAACGTCTCGTGCGGCGTCGGGTCGACGTACTCCGCGACGTACTCCGTAGCGAGATGCACCGCCGCGCCCTCTTCTGCCCCCTACTTCACCCCAAGAACGCCTCCCACGGGCCCGCGTTCGACGGCGACCCGGTTCAGCCACAAAATCTCGACGCGCGGCTGCGCGCCGGGTTGGGAGTAGCCCTTCGTGTAGACCGCCTGCCAATCGCCGAGCGTCTCGTGGTACAGCTCGTGCGGGTATCCCGCCACCGCGGCGGGGCCGGGATGGTCGTCGAAGGGCGGAGAGCATCTCGGCGTGGTTTTGCTCCGTCATCTCCAGCTCGTAGTGGTCGTCCATCTTGCGCGTGCCGTGCA
The DNA here is from genome assembly GCA_030857715.1 of Actinomycetota bacterium. The sequence goes on from JALZNL010000021.1 coordinate 5,254, forward strand.
TATAGGGCGGGTCGCAGTAGATCATCGCTTCGGGGTTGCGGTGCTTGCGGATCAGCTCCAGCGCAGGGCGGTTCTCTATCTGCACGCCCTGAAGCCGCTCCGACGCCCGGGGCAGCCTCTCGAACATCTTGCGCCACATCGCCGCCGGGTTCGCGCTCGAGGAGTAGGACATCCTGCTGCCGTTCTGCGCGCCGGGTCCTCGCCCTCCGGCGCGACGGCGCGCGCTAGGAGCAGCACGTCGCGCGCCCACGGGGTCGTGAGCATCAGCCACATCAGCTCCTCCGGGCGCTGCTGCAGCACCCGAAAGTAATTGGCGACGGCCGCGTTGAGGTCGTTTATCGTCTCCGTGCCGAAGCGGGGTTTCTCGAAGAACACCGCCCCCGATCCGAAGTACGGCTCCAAGTAGACCTTGGGCCGCTCGGGCGTACTGCTCGGCAAGGGGTACTGGGGCGTGGCCCTCGGCAACCAGGGCCACACCGGCATCCTGCTTCCCTCCGGCTACGTCCTCCAGTCCTCTCCCGCTGGCGGCCTCAACTGGGACAGCCACATAGACTGGGAATGGCAATACTGGGAGAATGGCGGGGTGATGGTACATCCGAGCCAATGGATCGAGTATGACGATCCAGACGACGTGCCGGAGTGGGCGAAACGAGCCGGTGAACCTTCTCCGGGGCGGTGCGTAGGCCACTGATAAAAAGAGTGTTCCCGGAACATCTGCACGTTTCTCGAGCATGGGGAGTCTTTTCACGATAGGCGACGGCTGCAAGATAGCCCGGTGGCTCCCCATTCCCGCATCTAACTTGGATCCACCCTCGGTCGGGCACCCTCGCGAGGCCTCCGACCGAGGAGAGGCCAACACCACAGATCGAGGGCGCTCACTGGCACGGCATAGAAGACCGTTCAACTAGCGTAAAGGGGTCGGTGGATGACGACGCAAGGTAACGAGTCCATGTCGACACTAGGCAACGAGCCGAACATGTTCACGCTGCGCTCGCACGAGGGACAGATAATGGGCGATACACACGTCACCTATGCGACGAGCAGCATCTCTGGTCAGCCGCAGCTGCAATACTGGATACTCAGCGTAACGCCACCTTGACCGGAGAACAGATTCGCCTGCAGGACACCGAGATGGGTAGCCTGGTCACCGTAGACCTCCGAGGGGCTAGAGAGGAGTACGGCCCCGGGCTAACGCTGAGCTTGTTGTTGCCGAATTTCGCCGCGGGATTTCGCGAATTCTAGGGACCATCGCCATAAAGACGACTCATTACCTTGCTTGGTCCCTAGAATTCGCGAAGCGTGAGAAGATGGGGCAGTCGGGCCAGGGGCAAACCTATCAACCGTTGAGCCTTCACGGGACGGCCAGCTTCGTAGAGTTTTAGGCCTTGAGAGCTCGCCAAGGTCGGTCAAGGCTGCCACATTCCAGCTCCGCCCGCTTACGCGCCTCGTTAGAGCTGTTCTTCAGTATTGCCACTTCACGGTCTCCAATACTCCCATGGCCTGGGGTAGGAACTGTTCGAAGTCACCGGCCGGGCTTGCTAGAGTTACGATCAGCGCCTCGTCTTGAAGAGGGGAACGCAAGGATCTACGCACTCCAAGAAACCAACCCCCGGCGGGGCGTCGGCCGTCGTGTCGATACGCTTGCCCGACACCTCACCGACGGTAGTCGCGATCGGTTCGTAAGAGGCTCGTCCCCTGCAGGTTCGTTTCCCCCAGGTACGCACCCTGCAGGTTGGCGTCATCGAGCTTCGCGCCCTGGAGGTTGGTCTTCCACAGGCTCGCTCTGCTGAGGTCGGCGCTAACCAGATCCGCGAAGCGGAGATCGCTCTGGTACAGCGGGTAAGTATATAATTCTTCTCGGAGGTTCTCTGGCGTGCGCATTTGCCTACCCAAGACGGTGAGGATCGCTTGGATGTCCGTCTCGGGCGGCTTCGGTGGCGGGTCCGGTGCGCGACTTGCTTGGAGTCGTTATCCAGACTCGAGTCCTCGGCGAGGCGTTCGAGGGCGTAGATCCCGCCCAGACGCGCCTCCATGTCCGACGCGCCAAGATCGTCCGTGGCCGTGGCGAAGCTATTCGAAAACTGGGTCTTTCGGGCGGTTTCTTGCGCCTGCTGGGAGGCAACCACGGTCTGGTAAGTGAAAATAAACCCGATAAGGATAGCCAGTCCGCCCACGATCTGGCTCCAAGTCTTTCGGGCCTCATCCTCGAGCTGAAACTCTTTGTCTGCTCCGAGATCCTTCCTTGGTTTGGACTCCTTAGATCCTAAGGCAAGGCGAATCTGGATTTTCGGGACAAACAGCACAACGAACACGGCCACAATCACTCCTGCGATGACAAAGCCACCGATCCCAAATAGATCGAGATCGAGGAGCGCTACGAATACGATGTCCATGATAGGTCCAGTCGTTAGCCAAACGGAAACGTATTTGCTCCTACTCATTTCTACGCTTAACGGTCTCCATGAGAGCAGGCGGCGATGAATTAGGAATGAGTACCCGATGAATCAAGAACGACTTGTGACAATCCTTTAGTGTCCCGAGCGTCTACCGAGAATTCAACGCTTGATGCGTGCCGGTCAACCTCCGCGATCCAATGCCTCGGGAGCGTAGCGCGGTACGCCGCGCAGCACACAACACCACGTCGTCGATTCATCGGGGATTCATCGTCATCTGCTCTCATGGAGACCGTTTGGCGGCGGGGCGCACCGGAGGCGTCCCTAGAAAGGAGGATGCCATGGGAAACTTCAGACTCACGAACAAGGTCAAAGCGACCATCCTTTTCGCGGTCATAACCTTCCTGGCGACCCAGTTTGGACTGGACTTCGACAAGCAAGCCGAGACCCTGATCAACGCGCTGGTACCGGTCATCGTGGGGTATCTGTGGGTCGAGGACTGGGACAACTTCACGCCCAATACGAAGATCCTCGCCGCAGCCATCAGTGCAATCGTCGTCTACGTCACGTTCAGGTTCGGCTTCGACCTCAGCAAGGGCACGGAGAACTTCATCAACGTCGTGGTGCCGGTAATCGTCGCCGTGGTAATCCCGCAGCGCGATTCCGCCGCGTCCTCAGGGGACGGTGGTCGGGTGCGGTAGAGCGGTCACACGGCTTTGGCATTATCGCGATTCTTCACAAGAATCTTCAGGTCGAGCCTTTTGGCCGAGCGATCCCAGCCAAAACCTTCGACGGCATCCTCGCCAGCTTATCTGGACGAAAAGCAATCTTCCGCAGTACGCGGTCAACGAGGGTAAGTCCGAAAGGAGTAGCAGGTAGATGGACGGATTGATAGCGGACGACTTCACGAATGCAGATCGGGTCCTCGACCTCATAAGCGAACTGAAGGGTACCTGCGCGGGTAAGGCGTTCTCGGACGTAGTAGACGACGAGGGACACCAGTACGTCGACCTGGTGATGGAGGGCGGGGGCGTCCTCGGGGTGGCACTGGTAGGGTACACCTACGTGCTGGAGGAGATGGGGCTCAGGTTTATGCGCGTCGGGGGCACCTCGGCCGGATCGATCAACGCGATGCTCGTCGCCGGCCTGGGAACGCCTGAGCAGCGCAAAAGCGAGAAGATCATCAAAGAGCTCGCGAACATCGACTTCTGGAAGTTCGTCGACGGCGACGGCGACGTACGAGATTTCGTGGACACCCTAGTCCACCGCCCGAGCTTGTTCAGGTTGGTTTTCAAGGGGATGCAGGTCGTGGACAGCTTGGTCTGGAAACTGGGGCTCAACCCCGGAGAAAAGTTCCTAGAATGGCTTTCGGACTTGCTTCAAGAGGAGGGTGTCGGAACGACTCAAAAGCTTCACGATCGCATGGCGACGATGCCTCAAGGACTGAGAACGCGAGACGGAGAGCCGCTGACTCCAGACCCGACGAAGTCTCCCCTGGCGTTGGTCGCGGCCGACGTCTCGACGCAGACCAAGGTCGAGTTCCCCAGGATGGCGTCGCTCTACTGGCCCGATCCGGACGAGGTAGACCCGGCGCTGTACGTACGGGCCTCGATGTCGATACCGTACTTTTTCTCCCCTTTGCGCGCGGAAAACGTGCCACAAGGAGAGGAGGCTCGGGAGAGGTGGGACAAACTGGCAGGTTACAAGGAGGACCCTCCCCGCGTCTGCACCTTCGTCGACGGCGGCATCATGTCCAACTTCCCGATTGACCTGTTCCACTTGCAGGACAGGGTCCCGAAGGCCCCCACCTTCGGCGTGAAACTGGGTACCGACAAGAGAAGCTCAGAAGTTATCGGCAACCCTCTGCAGCTCACGGGGGCGGTCTTTCGGTCGGCGAGCCACTGCCTCGACTACGACTTCATAACCCGCAACCCCGACTATGAGAAACTGGTCGCCTACATCGACACCGGCGAGCACGGCTGGCTCGATTTCGACATGACAGACGAGGCCAAGCTGGATCTCTTCTTCCGTGGCGCACGCAAAGCCGCCGAGTTCCTCCGTGGGTTCGACTGGGCAGGGTACAAACAGATAAGGGAGCAGAAGAAGGAACTCTATACCGTCCTTGCCTGATAGAGAGCCGCCGTACAACCGTGACGCCACCACGGGTTATCTTCGTGCGGATACACCCGGCGTGGCTACTTGTAGGCAAAGTACATGCGTCGTGGGTGTTGGGCGGATAGTACGGGCCGACCGCGCCCCCTCCTAGTGCTGCGGTCGGCCCTCCGTACAGCATGGTAGCGAACTTCTCTTGAGTTGTAAGGGGCCTTCGATGGGGATTATTGGCTTGGGAAGGGTAGCCGATAACATGCCCGAGTTAAGCTCGGTGGCCCACGACGGTTGCTAATCCTTCGTGGAAACCCCCCTCAAAGCCGCCGGGTGTCTCTAATCTCTAAGCTTATTTGCAGAGATAGAGCAGAGCCCTCCTACTCGTGCGCCAAGACGAACTTCCAAGAACCTCTTCACCCGAAATTCGCAGCACTTGCCCAAGGCGCAGTTCCTAGAATCCGCGTTTTACGTTCTTCGGTGCACGAACGTCGGCGTAGGTATCCTGTGAAGCGCGGGGACAGGAGAAAGGGAGGGTATCGACGAGCCCCCGAACGTGCCTTGGTTCGGGGGCTTTTCCGCATATCCGGCGACCGTTAGACGCCCTCGGTGGGCTTCTTTTCGTCGCGGTCGAGATAGAAGAGGAGATCCCCATCTTCCACCTCGGCCACATACCGCCTGGACCGATCGTAGGCGATCTCGTAGTTCTTTAAGAACTTCGTTCCCGCGACCTCGTAGCTACCGCCGTTTGGCTTAGTCTCGCTGATCAGGTAAGCCTTCGACGAATTCTCGTGGCTGGGGCGAAAGCCGACCACGCGCTCCTCAGCACCCCACACGAGCTTCACCGCTGCGGGTCTACCAAGGGCTTCATACGCTGCCCTGTTGAGGCCAAAGGTTCCGCGCGTGCGTATGCCGATGATCGGCCGCGTAGATTGCGCGGAAGGCGCTCACCGGTCGAATTCTTCGAGCCTTGGCACGTTACACCTCCTTTCTGTTCCCGATATTCAATACAAATCTCGATGTCTCGCCCTCGACGAGACGTACGCTCCCTGGGACAAGATTTTTCTCGGATCGCCCGAAATCCAGGACCGAGCAAGACACGCAATCGAACGTCGTCCGGAAAGGCGTGTCGAGTAAGCCGCTGCCATCCCCGACCCAACCTGCGCCGCTGACGGGCAATGCTCTCACCCGGATCGCCGCCCCTCGCCAGCAACGTCTTTGCCAGCGGACGGCGAGAGTCGCGTGCTGAGAGCGGCGCGGCACCGTCACTCACGGAAAACGTATTACCGATCCCGGGTATGCTGATTCGCGCGGCCCAGCGCCCTCTCCTTGGCATCCGTACCCCCGAGGGTAGAGATTGCGTCACCGACGCCAGGAAGGCCGCCGTGCTAGGCAACCGACACCTCTTCCAACACCGATGCACCCCCGTTTTTGGGGATGCTGGCGCGGAATCTTAGGAGTGGGGGTTTTGCGGTTTCAGACGCAGGCGAACTCGAGGTCCACGTTTACCTCCCGACCGGGTTCACGAGCGGCCCGAAGCCGCCTATCCTGCACTCCGCCACGTCGCCGGGTCTTATCTCTACCGCCCCCGGCGTCCCCGTGGATATTACGTCCCCCGGCAAGAGCGTCATCACCCTCGAATGGAACGAGACGAGCCGGTACGGCGAGAAGGTCATGTTGGAGACGGTGTTTTTCCGGCGCACCTCGCCGTTGAGGACGGTAGAGACTTCCAACACGCCCACCTCCCCCACCTCGTCGGGCGTCAGGAGGTGCGGACCGAAGGAGAAGAAGGTGTCGAAGCTCTTGGCCCGCGTCAGGTAGCGCGGGTTCTTACGGAGGATGTCCTCCGCCGTCATGTCCAGGACCGTCGTGAAGCCCGCCACTACGGAAGGCGCCTCTTCCTCGGTGACGTCCTTCGCCCTCCGGCCGATGACCACCGCGAGCTCCGCCTCGGCCGTTACGCGCCCGATGTCTTCAGGCAAACGTATTTCGTCCCCGGGGCCTATGATCGTCGTGTCGGGACGCATGAAGCTGGCGGGTTCTTCGGCGGGGGCTGTCTCGTCGAGGTCGCCGGCGTGCTCGGCGTAGTTGAGGCCTATGCCCCAGATCTTGCGCGGCCGGCGATATAAGGGAGCGTAGGAGAGGTCTTCAACCGGTATGGCCCGTCCTGCCAGGTCTTCCAACTCTACCTCCGAGAGCCCGTCCCACCCCAGGCGCAGGTCTTCCAGCCGGCCGCCCTCCAGCAGGGAGAAGAGGTCCGTGGGCCATCCGCCGGGGTCGGGGACCTCGGCCACCGGCAGGGCGCCACCGGCCCACACCACGACCGCCACCTCGTTGCCGCCGATCTCTACGGAAGCCAGCCTCATAGGCCCGTCATGGTAGCCCATTGTGGCCGCGGGAGAAAAAAGGTGCCTGTATACTGCCCGCATGTCACTCCACGGCGTCTGCCCCATCGCCCTTACGCCCTTCACGGACGAGGGCGACGTGGACCTCGCGGGCATCGACGCCCTCGCAGAACACTATCTGGGCTCCGGGGCGAATGGCCTGACGGTGCTCGGCATCATGGGCGAAGCCCACAAGCTCACCGACGCCGAACGCTCCGCCGTCGCCGGACGCTACCTCGCGGCCACGGACGGGGAGGTCCCCGTTGTCGTCGGCTGCTCCGCGCCCGCGACCCGGGTGACGATAGAGAAGGCGCGGGAGGCGGAGGGGCTCGGGGCCGCGGCCGTCATGGTCGCGCCGCCGAACAACTCGAAGAACCTGGACCTCGTCTTC
>JALZNL010000297.1 GCA_030857715.1 Actinomycetota bacterium
CGACTACAAGGTCCGCAGGGGGCTCCCGACCTGGGAAGCCGCCGTGGAGGCGCTGCTGCGAGCGAGCGAGCAGAAGGTGGAGGGGTAAGTGGACGCGGTGAAGAAGATCGCCGAGGCGGTGCTCTACGAAGGGTACATACTGTGGCCCTACCGCCGGTCGGCGAAGAAGAACCAGCAGCGCTGGACGTTCGGAGGGGTGTATCCGCGGGCCTACAGCGAGGCCCGTGGCGAGGACGACCCCTGGATCATGCAGACCCAGTGCCCCCTGTCGGGAGACGAAGCGTCCACCGTCGAGGTAAAGGTCCGTTTCCTGCACGTAACCGAGCGTAAGGTCGGCGTAAGAAAAGGTGAGGCCCTGGAATTCGTCGAGGAGTTGCGGGTCGGGGGAGAGCTTTACCTGCCGTGGGACGAGGCGACCGAGCGGGAGATAGAGGTTGGACGCTTCGAGCTCTCCGAACTACTGGAATCGCCCAAACTAGTAGAGATAGACATTCGTGGAGGGAGTAGCGAGGAGCCGCTGGCCGATCCCACCGGAGAGGCCGTGGCGGCCCTGGTTCGTAGCTGGCGCGCGTTGTGCGGGACGGTGGAGGTAGCGGCCAAGCCCTTGCAAGACGGGCTTTTCAGGATGACGGTCAGGATCTCCAACACCACGCCGTGGGGGGGTGAGGACCGGGAGAGCACGCTCAGGCAGACCTTCGCCTCGACCCACACGGTGCTGGAGGTGGAGGGAGGAGAGTTCGTCTCGCTGATGGATCCGCCCGAGGAGTTCCGGGAGGCCGTGGAAGGGTGCGAGAACCTGAAGACGTGGCCGGTCCTGGTCGGGGAGGAAGGAGGACGGAGCATGATGCTCTCGTCCCCGATCATCCTCTACGACTACCCCCAGATCGCCCCCGAGAGCCCCGGCGATCTGTTCGACGGGGGCGAGATCGACCAACTGCTCATCTTGAACATCCTCACCCTCACGGACGAGGAGAAAGAAGAGATGCGCGCCTCGGACCCGCGGGGGCGGGAGATCCTGGATCGGTGCGAGTCCCTCTCGCCGGAGCAGCTTATGAACCTGCACGGGGTCGTGCGCGAGTCCCAGAGGCTGAGGGGGTAAGGTGGAGGATTTCTTCCGGGAGCACGAGGAGAGGCCCGCGCTTCAGACCGTGGACGTGGGCGGCGTCGAACTTCGGAAGGGGAGTCGGGTCTTGCTCTGGCCCCGCGCCGGGGGAGACATCATGGACCTCGCGCTCAAGGGGAAAGTCGCGTTCGTCGAGAGCATAGAGCAGGACTACGAGGACCAGATACACCTGGCGGTTACGCTGGAAGACGATCCGGGCAGGGACCTGGGAGGAGAAGGCATCCTCGGGCACAGGTTCTTCTTCTCGCCGGGGGAAGTCGAGCCGCTGGACTTCGAGGTCCCTCATGAGTAAGCGCGTCCTGATCGCCGGCGTCGGCAACATATTCCTGGGCGACGACGGCTTCGGGGTCGAGGTGGTGAAGCGGCTCGCCGGTCGCGAGTGGCCGGAGGGCGTCGAGGTAAAGGATTTTGGCATAAGGGGGATGGACCTCGCCTACGCGCTCCAGGACGATTACGAGCTCGTTATCTTCGTGGACGCCACCCCGCGAGGTGAGAAGCCTGGCACCGTCTACCTCATCGAACCGGAGGTCGAGGAGGATGGGGAGGTGGCGCTTGACACCCACGGGATGGACCCTGTGAAGGTGATCAAACTGTCCCGCGTTCTGGGCGCCCGTCCGACCCGCATCCTCGTGGTGGGCTGTGAGCCGCAGGTAGTCCTTACCGGAGAGGACTACGACGACATGCTGATGGAGCTTAGCGAGCCGGTGCGCGCGGCGGTGGAAGAGGCGGCGAAGTTGGTGGAGTCGCTGGTGGAGGAGATCGGCAAGGAGGGCGACAGGGTGTCGTCGGGCGTTGAACCTGGCACGTTCGAGGAAGGGGGTGAATCAGCATGAAAGCAACAACACTGCTACGCTTGGGGTTCTACGGATTGGTCCTGGGAGCCGTGGCCGCGACGGTCGTACAATGGCCGGAGATCCAGAGGTACATGAAGATAAGGGCCATGTAGAACCGAAGTCCCGAGTAGAGGTGCCACCCGGGGAGCACGAGTAGTACGTGAGCTTTACTGAACCGATACGGAGAGTTGTCGCGGGAGCCCGCCCGGGTCCGGTCACGTCTTGAGAACCCCCGTCCGGGAGCGCCGGGCGGTCTCCGTTCGGGGCATCGTGCAGGGCGTCGGCTTCCGGCCGTTCGTCTTCGCCCTGGCGCATCGTCACGGGCTTGCCGGGCTGGTCCGCAACGACGCCGAGGGCGTCCGCATCGAGGCGGAGGGCGCGCCGGGAGAACTGGAACGCTTCGTGCGCGGGATCGAAGCGGAAGCGCCGCCCCTGGCCGTGGTCGAGTCCGTGGATTGGCAACCCCTCGCGGCGCGGGGAGAGCGAGGGTTCAGGATCGAGGAGAGCCGGGAGGGAGACCGGCGGCGGGCCCTCGTCTCCCCTGACGTCGCCACCTGCGACGACTGCCTCGCCGAGGTCCTCGACCCCGCCGACCGGCGCCACCGCTACCCGTTCACCAACTGCACCAACTGCGGTCCGCGGTTCACGATCACCCGCTCCGTCCCCTACGACCGGGCCACGACCACGATGTCAGCCTTCGAGATGTGCCCCGAGTGCCGGCGGGAGTACGATGACCCGTCCAACCGTCGCTTTCACGCCCAGCCCAACGCCTGCCCGGCCTGCGGCCCGCGGGTACGCCTGCTGGACCGTTTCGGGCACGAGCTGCGCGTCAAGCCGGGGGACCCCATCTCGCGGACGGCGCAGATGCTGCGCGGACGGGCCGTCGTCGCCATAAAGGGCCTCGGCGGCTACCACCTGGCCTGCGACCCGTTCGACGCCGCGGCGGTCAGAACCCTGCGGGGACGCAAGGCGCGCCAGGACAAGCCCTTCGCGCTCATGGCCCGCGACCTCGCGCAGGTGCGGGAGCTGTGCCACGTCACGCCGGATGAGGAGGCGATTCTCAACTCCGCGGCCCGGCCCATAGTCCTCCTGCAGCGCCGCGAAGACAGTGGGGTCGCCGACGAGGTCGCCCCGCGCCAGAAGACGCTCGGGGTGATGCTGGCGTACACGCCGCTGCACCACCTGCTCTTGCGCGACGCCGGCATCCCGCTCGTCATGACCAGCGGCAACAACTCCGACGAACCCATCGCCTACCGCGACGAGGAGGCCTTCGAGCAACTCTGCGAGATAGCGGACTACTTCCTCGTGCACGACCGTCCCATCCACACGCGCTGCGACGACAGCGTGTTTCGGATAGCCGCGGGAGAATCCTATCCTCTCCGTCGCTCGCGCGGCTACGCCCCGGCGCCGCTGCGGCTCGCCGGGGGATTCGTCCACCATACCCTGGCCTGCGGCGGGGAACTCAAGAACACTTTTTGCCTGGCGAAGGATCGCCACGCTTTCTTGAGCCACCACGTCGGGGACATGGAGAACTACGAGACGCTGCGGTCCTTCCGGGAGGGGGTCGAGCACTACTGCCGCCTCTTCGACGTGCAGCCTGATCTGCTAGCCTACGACCTCCATCCCGAATACCTCTCGACCAAGTACGCCCGCGAGTTGGAAGAAGACGGGCTCCTCGCCGTCGGCATCCAGCACCACCACGCGCACATCGCGAGCTGCCTCGCGGACAACGAACGACCCGAAGGGGAGCGCGTAATAGGGGTCGCCCTCGACGGGACCGGCTACGGCACGGACGGCGCGGTCTGGGGCGGGGAGTTCTTCGAGGGCAGCCTGGAAGGGGGTTTCCTCCGCCGGGCTCACCTGGAGTACGCTCCCCTGCCGGGAGGCGCGGCGGCGATCCGGCAGCCCTGGCGCATGGCGCTCGCGCAGCTCATCACGCTCTACGGCGAAGAAGAGACCCTGAAGCTCGCGCTCCCCGTAGTGCGGGAAGCCGGGGAACGGAACGTCCAGTTGATCGCCCGTCTCGTGGAGCACGGGTTGAACACGCCGCCCACGTCCAGCGCGGGCCGTCTCTTCGACGCCGTCGCGGCGCTCGTCGGGGTGCCGGGCTCCGGGCACGCCACCTACGAGGGGCAGGCGGCTATAGAGCTTGAGTTGGCCGCCCACGGTCCGGTGAGCCGAGGCTATCCGTTCCGGCTGCGGCCCG
>JALZNL010000022.1 GCA_030857715.1 Actinomycetota bacterium
AAGGTCAGGGGGGCCGGGGCTCCCAGGACCAGGCGGGGCGGGACCGAGAGGGGCGACCTCATCGTGCGGGTCGGCGTCGTGGTGCCGAAGAAGCTCCGGCGGCGGGAGCGCGAGATCCTGGAAGCTTTGGCGGAGGAGCGGGACGAGGACGTGCGGGCGGAGTTGTTCAGGAGGGTCGGGTCGTGAGCCTGCGCAAGCGTCCCCTGTACATGATAGGTATCGCCTCGGAGTTGATCGGGGTCCACCCCCAGACTTTGAGGATGTACGAGCAGAAGGGCCTGCTCCGCCCGCGCAAGAGCATCAAGAACACGCGCCTCTACTCCCAGGAGGACGTCGAGCTCGGCCGCCACATCCAGCGGCTCACCCAGGAGATGGGGATGAACCTCGCGGGGGTCAGGACCGTGCTCGACCTCGAAGGCCGCGTCGCCAGGCTCGCGGCCGAGAACCGCCTCCTGCGGGATGAGATCAGAAGACAGGAGCTGGAGCACAGCCGGGATGTCGCCAAGATCCACCAGAGCTACAAGCGGGAGATCGTCCTGATGCCCCGCGGCGAGCTGGCGCGCGCCCGCCAGAACCGGAAGGGACGCTGATGTCCGAACCCATGCATTGCTACCGGCACCCCAAAAGAGAGACGCGCGTCTCGTGCGCCACCTGCGGGCGGCCGATCTGCACGGAATGCATGCGCCAGACCGAAGTCGGCATAAAGTGCCCGGATGACGCCAGGCTCCCGCGCGGCGCGCGGGCGGGCGTCATGAAGAGAAACCAGGTCGTAAAGACCTTGCTCGCCGGAATCGGAATCGCCGTCGTCGGCGTACCCTTCGTCGCCTTCCTGCTCTTCCAGCTACCGTTCACCTGGCTCATCTCGGCCGCCGCCGGCTACGGTGCGGGGACCCTGATCTACCGCGCCGGCGGGCGCAACGGCGGGCTCCTGGCGATAGCGGTCTCCGTCGCCGCCACCGCCATCCCATTCCTCTTGGTACTCGGACCAGGCATCTTGCAGGGAGTTACCAACCCGCTCGCCGTGGTACCCATGATCTTCGCCACAGTCGCCGCCGGTCTGGCCAACCGCCAGATCTAAACCGCGGCCTTGGTGGGGTCCGGCGTTCAAATTCTACCCGTCCGAACGTCAGACGGGCGCTCGTGCGGACTTTGACGCCTTTCCCGGTGACGTATTCTCGCCCCCTCCAGGCACCCGCGTCTCGCTCATGGACCACACACCGGACCTCCCCCGAAACGGGGCCCTGCACATGGGCTTAAACCCCTCCCTGGGGATGCGGTTGAACCTTGCCGACACTCTCGCCCCCTGTGGATAACTCCGAAAAACGCCATTGTAAGGCATAAGGGTCCGATGCCCCGGTACTCCGACACCCCCGCCGAGCACCGCGGAAGACTTGCACTTAACCTTAAGATCAAATTAGACCTAAGGATGAAGGTGAGCATCAAAAAATACTTTCAGAAAGGCTGGCGTAGCCGTAAGGGGCATGCTAGGGTTGCCCCCATGAGAGAAGATATGCAGTACATAAGTGGGGTTTTGGAGGAGTTGGAGGCGATCGTTCAGGATGCCTCGGGTGTGCCGATGCGCAAGGGACGGGCGGTCGTGGACCGGTCGGACCTGCTCGTGATGCTCGACGAGCTCAGGGCTTCATTGCCCCGCGAGTTGGCAGAGGCCGAGGCGCTACGTCGGGAGTGCGGGGTCATGGTCGCCGCCGCCGAAGAGGAAGGCCGGCGCATCGTAGAAGAGTCCCACCATCGGGCGAACGCCCTGGTGCCCGAGACCGAGCTCTGCCGCAGGTCGGACCGTAGGGCGGGTGAGATCATCGACGGTGCGGAACGCTACGCCGAAGAGGTCTCAAGCGGCTCCGAGGTCTACCGCGACCGCGTGATGGGCCAGCTCGAGGACTGGTTCCAGGACTCCCTGGTCTCCGTGGAAGAGTCGAGGCAGGAGCTCAGCGGGGTACCCGTCCACCGTCCAACACCCCAGCCTGAGCCGGCCGAGGAGCAGAACGACGACCGCGACTGGCGGGCGAGCTCGGCCTAGCGGAAGTTTTCTCCTGCCGCCCTTTCGCGGCATAACCGGCTCCAGGCCGACCATCGCAGCACCCTTCTTGCCGGACATGGCCGGGTCCACCGGCAGACCAGATCCTTCTCTCATACCGAAATCTCGACTGCTCGCAACGGCGCGGGCCATGAGTCGCGCTTTCCTCCCCGCTTATGACTAGCACAGTAACCGGTCGTTCTCGTCACTCCTACCTGGGGGCGGCCTCGTTCGTGCTGTCCTTCTTGCCGGGGGTGTTGCTTGTGGGCTTCTACCTGCTGGCCCTGTTCCTCGTAAGCTTGCAGCCTCCGGGGGCAGACGAGGTTGCTTACGCCTTCGGGATGGCTGTGCTGGTGGTCTTGACGGTGCTGTCCGAGCTCGTGGCGTTGGGGTTCGGGGTGGCGGGGGCGCTCCAGCGGCGGCGCAAGAGGACGTTCGCGCTCCTGGGCGTGACGTGCAGCGTCATCGTTTTAGCGGCGATCCACGCCCAAGTAGGGCTCGCGGACCTGGCCTCCGGGGCCATCGCGTTCTTCACGGAACCCCCTCCGAAGGTCGACATCGTGTCGCCCGGGAAAGAATAGACTCTTCGCCCGCGATCTCCCGCGCGGTCCGCCCCACCGTGTCCAGGAGCACGTAGCCCACCCTGTTGGCGCTATCAGCCCGGATAACTCGACCGCCCGTTGACGGTGCCAGGCCGCCAGGCCTTTCCCGGTCTCCCTCCCCTCCAGACGGCGATAACTACCGGCCTGTCTCGCATCTGCGGGGTGTATTCCCTTACTCTCTTGAAGATGCGATGTCGCCGAGGGCTTCCAGACGGGCGTTCAGTTCGTCGAGCGAGGCGTTGAGGTCGTTGGCCCGTTGGGCGTCGTCCGTGTCTATGGAGATCCTGACCACTTTCGCGCGCAGGTCGAGCAACTCGCTGGAGGTAGCGGAGATCTCCGCGTCTGCCTCTTCTATGCGCTCCTCCAGTTTTTGGAGGTTCTCGGACCTTGGCCCGGTGTCGGAGCCCGACTTGCCGCGCAGATCCCTGACGGTCTCCGACGCCTTCTCCCTCTGGAGCGCGACATCGACGAGGCGGTCGGCGGCGGCGTCCAGCCTGGGTACGGTGTCTTGGAGTACGGCCCGGGTAACGTCGTCCGAGGCCTCTATGGCGGCCACGACCTTGCGGTACTCCGCGAGCGCGGCATCGACCTTCTCCCGGGTCTCACCGCGGGGGAGCCATCGGGCCCGCCGCTCGGGGGAGAGGTCGCGCGCCTGCCCGGTCTCCGGCTTCCCCCGACCGAGGATGCGACGCTGGAGGATAGGGTCCCCGGCCCCCAGTGCGACCAGGGCCGCGTAGGTCGCAAGGGTGAGCGGCAGCACCCACCAGGTGAAGGATGTCGCGACGAAGAAGACCAGCCCGATCACCAGGACGACGACGTTCAGGGGGCGGAGCGCGGCGGCCCGCACCACAAGGCCCCGCTCCCGCGGCGAGAGGGGAGACCCCGCGGAGCCGTTCGACGTTCGCTCAGGCGCCGGCGGCATCGGGACCCCCCGTGCGCAGCAGCCGGACCCGGTCTCCGAGCTTCAGGGCGAGCGCCTGGGAGGCGTTGCCCATGTTGATCGAAAGGCTCAGACGCCAGTGGGAATCCGGCACGAGCACCAACTCACCCGCCTTGGATGACCCGAAGGTCTCGACATACTTAACGGACATTTGTCCGTCTCCGGCGTCAATCCTCAGCCAATCGCCGTATTTCAGCCCCGAATCCTCATAGGCGAGCGAGAGCCTCGCGTTCCCGAAGCGGTCGATGGAGATGATCCCGGCCTCCAGCGTCTCGCCGGAGTTTCCGGAGTCTTCGGACCCTTCGAGGCGCACCAGGGATGCGGGAGCCACGCTCTTGCCGAGCTGCGCGAGGGCCGTGCCGGCTGCGAGGTGGGCGGCGGCCGGGGCGAAGACGTCGCGGCCGTGGAAGGTGTTCGAGACCGGGTGGACGTGGTAGTCGGGGTTATCGAGCACGACCGCCTCCGCGACGCCGCCCAAAGCGTCGGCAGCCCGGACGAGCAGGCCGTTGTCCGGGCCGACGAGCAGCGCGTCGCGATCCGTTCTCAGGGCCAGCGCCTGTCGCTTTGTTCCGACGCCGGGGTCCACGATGGCGAGGTAGACGGAGTCCGTGGGCATGTAGCGGGTGGCGTGCTCCAGGATCTCCGCCCCGGCCTTGACCGCGAAGCCCGGCACGTCGTGGGTCAAGTCCACGATGGTCAACCCTGGCGCGACGCCGAGCATCACGCCCTTGCACGTCCCGACGAAGTCGTCGGCAAGGCCGAAGTCGCTCAGAAAACATACGGGCCTCATGCCCGTAGTATAAGGCGCCGTTTCGCCCAGGCTACAGGTATCAGGTTTCAGGCATCAGAAAAGGCCTCCTGAAGGGGCGTGGTAGTCGGCTCGGCCCCCGGTGGCGGGGTGGATCGACTCGCGTGGATTCCTCTGTCAGATCGACCAGTGGCGGAGCAGGGTCGGCAACTCGGCCAGGCAGGCAGGGATGGTTGCGGAAAGTGAGTTCACCGGGGCTCCCTCTGCCATCCGTTTATTCTCGTCCTCAAGGGTGGAATCTCTGCGCGGCCAGTGCCCGAGCGTGCCACCCAGGTCGAAGATGATCGCCCGTGGGTTTGCGGCTACGCTTTCTCGACGAGTCGGCTATTCTGAAGAGGTCTTCGCAATGATGGTGCGTTCCGCGCCGGGAGCCGCGGACGAGGATCGCGGGCAGGCCCACCGCCTCTGCGCCCCACACGTCCACCCGGAGATTGTCGCCCACCACCCACGCGGCCTCGGCGCAGGCGACCGTCTCCAGCACACCGTCGAAGGCCCACGGGTGTGGTTTCTCGAAGCCGCTTTCGGCGGAGTTGAAGACTTGGAGGAGGTGCTCGTCGAGGCCGAGGGCGTGAAGGATCTCGGGCAGTTCTGGGACGTGGTTGGAGAGGATCAGGTGCGTCCAGCCCCGCGAGGAGAGGTCCCGCAAGACGGCCCGTACGAAGACGGGTAAGAGAGCGTCCCACCACAAATCGGGTGAGGACAGTTCCGGGTGCGGGACCTCCGGGGTGTGCCAGGGGAAGCCCCTCCGCAGTTGCGCGCCCAGGAGTTCACCCTCGAAGTCGTGGCCCGGCAGAGCTTCTTCGAGCACGGCGTGCAGCGCGGAGGACCAGCGTCCCCGCGGTACCCGAGCGTCCCGTCGAAGTCCCAGACCAAGAACCGCACGATACGGGTATTCTGCCCCAGATCCGGGGACCGGACCATGAACGGCCGCGGGTTGCTATGGTCTCGCGGTCCGGCATGGCCCTTGCGGATGCGAAGGGGCGGTCTTTCGGGTGTATGCTGGGCAGAAGCGACAGGGGAGGTGGGGGTGCGGCCACCGATACTGAGAGATTTCCCGGAGGCTTTCCAGACGGAGCGGCTCCTGATCCGGTCCCCCATGCCCGGCGACGGCCCGGAACTGCACGCCGCCGTGAGGGAGTCGATGGGCGAGCTTCTCCCGTGGATGCCCTGGCCCAGGGAACACGGGACGGTCGAAGACTCCGAGGCCAGCGCGCGCGGGGCACGGGCACGCTTTCTGGCGAGGACCGAACTCAGGATGCACTTTTTCTTGAAGGGGACCGACACGCTCGTCGGGAGCAGCGGGCTGCACCGCATCGACTGGGAGGTGCCGAAGTTCGAGATCGGCTACTGGTGCCGCACCGGGATGACGGGACGAGGCTACACGACCGAGGCGGTCCGCGGCATAGCGGCCTTCGCCTTCGACGCTTTGGCGGCGAAGCGCGTCGAGATCCGGTGCGACCCGCTGAACCGCCCGAGCGCGCGGGTTGCTGAACGAGCCGGCTTTCTTCTGGAAGGCGAGTTGCGCAACGACGCGCTCGGCACGGACGGCTCCGTGCGCAACACGCTCGTCTTTTCCACGATACCACCCGGCCCGTGATGCGCCATCAGCAAGGCCGCCGGAACGGGACCTGGACCGACGCTGCGATACTCCGGGAGTCCGAGCGCTGGGTACACGTTCCGCCCTCCGGAGTCCGCGTCGAGGACGCCGGGCGCCTGCTGGTCCACCTGCCAGCCCCTCGGGGCGCGAGCCGCGTGTGGCGCTCCCGACCGGGCCGGACGGAGGCCGAAGCCCTGATCCTGCAGACCATCGAAGAGGCACGCGCGGCCGGCGGAACACGTCTCGTCTGGCACACGGGAGACGCCGTATCCCCGCCTTTCATGGACGACCTCCTCCCAGAACACGGCTTCGAAAAGACCGAGGATCTCGACGTCCTCGCCTTCGAGCTGGGCACGGAAGCGGAGCCGGAGCTTCCCAAGTTGCGCGTCCCCGCCGGCGTCCCTATTAGGCTTGTCAAGAACGAGGCAGACCTTAGCCGCGCGAACGCCGTAGAGGCCGACGTGTTCCCGGCCACGACCTGGGACGAACGGGACACATGCGCCTACCTGAGGGGGATCCTGGAACTCGAAGGCCGCCGGCGGAAGCGCACCGGTCCAGACTACCTCTTGCTCGTCCTCCGGTATCTGGCCTCCGTCCGGGGCACCGAAGGCGATGGACGAGAGATCGTCGCCACCGCGGGCGCGGAGGTCGCGGGCGAGACGGTCCGCCTGTGGGGCGCGGGAACGCTCGCCGGGCACAGGGGCCGGGGTGCTTACCGCGCCCTGGTAATGGAGAGATGCCGCTACGCCCACGCCCTGGGCGCCACCCTGGCCCTCGCCAAGGCCAACACCGCCTCCTCGGCCCCCATCCTCCGGACCGCCGACTTCCGCCCCGTCGCCAGAGAACGCCGCTACGCCCTGGAAATGGCCGCCCCGGCCCGCCCACGGGGGTAACGTCCAAACACCACCCTCGATCAACCTAAACCTATTCTTATACTTTATACTGGCCAGGATAAAGATTGTTGTTTTGGTGCAGCCTCTACATCTTGTACCGGATGCCGGGACGACAAGGACATGTCGTGCGTCGGGACCGGCGTTGCGAAGTTTTACGCTTAGGTACAATGATTTGAGAACGTTGCGCCGCGCCGATAGGGATGCTAATAATCCCTGTGGATGGACTCCGCGGCCAGGGGCTCGGT
The DNA here is from genome assembly GCA_030857715.1 of Actinomycetota bacterium. Next base: position 7,121 of record JALZNL010000022.1, read on the forward strand.
TTAAACCTTGGGTCGAGCGACGGGGGCCATCAAGGGCTCTACCAGCAGGGAGGGGTGGTAGGGTCCGGCTCGCGATTCCTTGGGAGGAGGAATCGGTCCGGGCGTTCGGGCGCACGGTCGCCGGGACGCCCGAGTTAAAGGTTTCAGTCCGCTCCGGATTTGCCTCCGCTCTCAGCCCGGCGCTTTGCGCCTCTCAGCACGCAGCCTTCCGGCTGCTCTCAGCCTGTCAGCCGGGCGTCGTTCCGTTACTCGTGGCGCTGGTCGTAGAGTGCAATGGCCAAGGCTGGAACCGCTACCCTGGACAGTAATCGACCCACAAACCCACTATAGGGGCAGATTTCGAACCCGGCCGCGCCCCGGGAAAGGCGAGGGAATGTTCGAGCCGAAAGCGAGGCCGCAGGGCGTAGCGGGCTGAAAGGCGCCGCAGGCGCTGTGCTGACTAGAGGCTGTTATGAACTCGATCAGGGACGGCTTGGGAATGCGGAAAACGGGGGACTGCGGGAGACCGAGCCAACCGGAGAATCCGCATCCCAACGCGGTTTTCACCCAAGTTCGTAATACGCTCTAGCTGAAGATCGGTGCGGCTGTGCTGGTGTAGGCGGTGAGCCAGTGAAGGTCTTCTTCGGTGAAGGGTTCGGTGGACCGGCGGGTGGCGTAGACGACGCCGACGGGATGGCCGCCGTCGAGGATGGGGACAGCGAGGGAGTTTGCCCAGCGGGCGTTGGTGCGGGCCTGGGGGAGGCGGCGGGGGCCGGTGACCGTGAGGGTCGGTTGGGCGGTTTCGGTGACGAGCCGTATCACGCCCCGCTCCGCCGCGGTGAGGTCCCCGTGGTGGCCGCCGAGGGGGGAGAGGTCGGGGGCGGTCACGAGGAGGACCCGGTCGGCCTTCAGTTCCCGGCGCATCTCTTCGGCGATCTGCTTCGGGGGGGCTTCGGGGTCGAGGTTCTCGGGCAGGGACGGCTTGAAGACCAGACGGGAGGAGAGGACGAAGTTCACCGCCGTCGCGGCCAGGATGCCGAGGAAGTTGAAGATGACGTAGAGCGGAAAGTCGTTGGAGACGTACTTGAGGAGCGGGTAGAAGACGGCGAAGTTCGCGCCGATGCCCATGACGGCGACGGGGTAGGCTAAAGCCCCGCGTAGCAGGAAGTGGATGCGGCTGGAGTGCCGGACGTCGCGCCAGGTGAAGGCGTTGTTCAGGAGGAAGTTGCTCAGGATGGAGAGCCCGACGGCGAACATCCAGGCGATCACCTTGTGGGCGTCGAAGACCTCGGCCAGCGTGACGAGCACGAGGCTGTTGACCACCACGCCAGACGCCCCGACCATCGCGAACTTCCAGAATCGCCCCGCCGACGGCACATACCAGAAGAGGCTTAGTATGTGCGTGAGGTACTCGAGTCCCTGCCTCAGGCTGGCCTTTGAGACCCCGGCGTTACGGGCCCGAAACCCGAAGGGGACCTCCTCGACCCGCAACTCCGGCGCGCAGACCAGGATCTCCAGCAGCACCTTGAACCCCGTGGGGCGGAACTGTATGCCGGAGATGGCCTCGTTTCGCACCAGGAAGAAGCCCGTCATGGGATCCGTGGTCTTGCGGGCCTCCTTGAAGACGACCCTGGCGAGGGACTTGCTCCCCAGAGAGACCGCCCGCCGCGCCCGCCCCGAGAGCCCCTCGTAGCTGCCGCCCCTGGCGTAGCGGCTCGCCACGACCACGTCGGCCTCCCCCGAGCGGGCCACCTCCAGCATCTCGCGCACCTTCTCCGGCGGGTGCTGCCCGTCGGCGTCCATGACGCACGTGAACTCGCTCTCCCCGGCGAACAACTCCATCCCCGTGGTCACCGCCGTCGAGAGGCCGCCCTCCTGCTCGGCGCCCTCGCGGTGGACGAGCATCACGCGCCCGTCCTCCTCGGCGAGGTCCCGGATCACACCGGGCGTGCCGTCGGTGGAGTCGTCCACGAAGACGATCCTGAAATCGACGCCCGCGAGACCCTCGCGCAACCCGCGAACCAGCTCGGCTACGTTGTCCGCCTCGTTGCGGGTCGGGATGACCAGGGTCAGAAGCACCCTGCCGGTGCCTTTCCCCCCCGATTCGCCGGTCGCCGTTCGCCCCTGTGCCTCCATAGCCGCTCTAGGCTAGCATATCGGGTTGAACCGCCCAAACACGGGTCAGGCTCATGTGACCCCGACGCCTCTGGAGGTAGAACACGTGCAACAAGACGACCGCGAGAGGGCGCGCGTCCGGATCAGCGGCCGGGTGCAGGGCGTGTTCTTCCGCGACTCGACCCGCGAGAAGGCGGAAGAGCTCGGCCTCTCCGGCTACGTGAAGAACACGCCGGACGGCGACGTGGAAGCCCTCTTCGAAGGCCCCTCTGAGAAGATCAAACAGATGCTCCGGTGGTGCGAACAGGGGCCGCCCGATGCCTCCGTCGAGAACGTGGAGGCCGACCACGAACCGGCCGGCGAGGACCTGACGGGCTTCGAGGTCCGTTGAGCCCCCCCAACGACATACCAGCCGCCCTGCGCCGCCTGCTCGCCAGCGAGGGCGCCGAGGTCGCCGCCAGCCGTCCCATAGACCACGGCACCCAGTACGACCTTGTCCGCAACGGCGAGACCGCCAAACTAAACGTCTACCGCACGGGCAAGGTATCTACCGGAGGTAAAGCCTCAAGGTTGATGGAGGTGCTCGAAGGCTGGCGGACAGGAGAGAAGGCCAGAGGAGGGGGGAGTCGGAAACCCGGACCGGGATCCAGGCCCGCGCTGGACGGGACGCCGCGGCTCGGCATAGACGAGGCCGGCAAGGGCGACTACTTCGGCCCCCTGGTGATCGCCGGCGTGCGCCTGACCGGGCAGGAAGTGGCGGCGGAACTGCGGGAGATCGGGGTCAGGGACTCCAAGACCATCGGCGTTCTCGGCGCGCGGCCGATGGCGGGGCGCATCCTGGAAGCCATCGGCCCCGAGAACGTCCGCGTCGTGGTACTCGGCCCCGAAGAGTACGAAACCAGGCGCAAGGCGGCCGGCAACGTCAACGATCTGCTCGGCGAGGTGGATGCCGGGATCATCCATGAACTTAAAGACGAGGTAGAGCTGATAGTGGTGGACGAGTACGCGAAGTCCGCCCGGTCGCGGCTGGCGCCCTCGGTGCCGCCCGGGGTACGCTTAGACGTGCGTCCCAGGGCGGAGGATGACGCGGCGGTGGCGGCGGCTTCGATCCTGGCGCGGGCGCGTCAGTTGGATGAGGTGGACCGTCTCTCGGAGGAACTCGGCTTCCGGTTGCCGCTCGGGGCGACGCACGTCCTCGACGCGGGCCGGCGTGTCGTGCGAGAGCGGGGACGCCGGGAACTCGACCGGGTCGCCAAGACCCACTTCGCCACGACGAAACGCGTAATCGGAGAAGAGAAGGACGGAGGAAACTCATGATAGATCTTCGCAGCGACACGGTAACGCGGCCGACGGAGGGCATGCGGCGGGCCATGATGGAGGCGCCGCTCGGGGACGACGTCTTCGGGGAGGACCCGACCGTCAACCGGCTGGAGGAGTACGTCGCCGACCTGCTAGGCAAAGAGGCGGCCATTTACGCGCCTTCGGGGACGATGACCAACCAGATCGGGGTCCACGTCAACACGGCCAGGGCGGAAGAAGTTCTGATCCACGAGGGCGCCCACGTCTTTGTCTACGAGGGCGGCGCCCCCGCCCTCTTGTCGTCTGTCCAGCTCCGCACCCTGCCGGGCGAGAGGGGTGTCCTCGACCCCGGGACCGTCCGCGCCGCCATCCGGCCCGAGAACGTCCACTTCCCGCGCTCCCGCCTCCTCTGCCTGGAGAACACCCACAACACCGCCGGCGGCACGGTCTATCCCCTCGAAGACTTCGCTGCCGTCTCCGAGGTAGCGCGGGAGAACGGCCTCAAGGTCCACCTCGACGGCGCCAGGCTCTTCAACGCCCAGGCCGCCACCGGCATCCCGGCCCGCGAGTGGTGCGACCACGTAGACACCGTCTCCGTCTGCTCCTCCAAGGGCCTCGGCGCCCCCGTAGGCTCCCTCCTCGCCGGAACCAAAGAGGCCATCCACGAGGCCCGCAGGGCCCGTAAAGCCTTCGGGGGCGGCATGCGGCAGGCGGGCGTCATAGCCGCCGCCTCCCTCTACGCCTTCGAACACCACCAGGAACGGCTCGCCGAAGACCACGAACGAGCGCGCATCCTCGCCGACAGGTTGAGAGAGATCGGCCACAAGGTCGAGACGCCGGAGACCAACCTGGTGCTCGTCGAGGTGGAGAAGTCGGAAGAGTTCCTCCGGGCGCTCGCCAGCGAAGGCGTTCTCGCCACCCTTGGCAAGCCCGGCTACGTCCGGCTCTGCACCCACCTCGACGTGTGCAACGTCTTGGGAACAGAAAAAGGGCTCGATACCGTCAGCAACGCTTTCGTTCGAGCTACGGAGGCGGTCCAGCCACGGGTATGACCTCACCGTAACAGAATAGCCAAGCGCCCCCCGTTGCGGCTAATCCGTGGCGGGGGTTTTCTCGTGCCCGCCGTGAACCCCTAAACCCCGAGAAACCGGGGTGAATGTGTCGATTATTCACCGGTTTCCACACATTCGTAACCTAAAGCACCACAACCATACTATGTAGTATAATCCGTCTTGTAACCGTTCTGAACAAGAACGCATAGTTCTAGTCGGGACCATTGATATTCCGATGTGGATAGGAGGTGAGGCCATGAGGATAGAACGATTGGCAAGTGTACGCAGGGACCGGGGGCTAACCCAAGCCCAACTAGCCGAGCGGCTGGGGATGCAGCAACCCCGGATCAGCAACATGGAGACGGGGCTGTCTATATCGCGCACGCTGGCGGAACGTATCGCGGCGGAACTGCTGTGTTCTGTGGAGGACATAAAGACTCCCACGGAACCTACCGTCACCTTTAAGGTCAGCGAGCTACCGCCCCAAGTCTTGGCTCTGCTGAAGTAGTAGCCCACAAATGACGAGAGGCCCGTCCAGTTTGGCGACCGGGAACGGACCTCGAACCTCGAAAGGACAATCTATCTTGACTATCGAAACAAACTATACCACAAACGTGCGAGACGCCGTAGAGGAATATATCCGCCACGGGTTCGGCGTCGTGCCGGTGGACGCGATGCAGAAGGGGCCGAAGGGTAGTGGCTGGCAGAACAACAGCTACGGTCCCGACCACTTCGGACCCGGAAGCAACATCGGCGCGAAGGGCGGCAAGGCCAGTAGGGACATCGTGCCGGTGGACCTGGACAGCCCCGAGACCCTGGCGGCGGCCACGATGCTACTACCCGCGACTTTGAGCAGCGGGCATGGGGGCAAGCTGGGACACCGCTGGTTCAGGGTGTCGGGCTTGCCGGAAGCGTTCTACTACAAGTTCAGCGACCACGACGGCGACACCCTCATCG